>CAJMQD010000051.1 GCA_905215425.1 uncultured bacterium | reverse complement strand
ATAGAAGCGCAGACCTTCACCACCGCCCTCTAAGGTCACGCTGCGCACAGCCAGCACCACCATCAGCGCCAGCAGACACAGCATCATATATTTCGAGATCCGCTCCAGACCGCCCTGCAGGCCCAGGCTCACCACCAGGAAGCCCAGAATGACTACCATTACCATCCAGACGGTCATCTCGCCCGGATTGCCCAGCATCGCGCCAAACACGCCGTCAATGGCGTCTCCGGACAGACCGTCGAAGGTACCGGCGGCAAACTTAAAGAAGTAGCCCAGCATCCAGCCGGCCACCGTAGTGTAATACATCATCAGCAGGTAGCAGCCAATGACACAGAACCAGCCGTGAATATGCCAGCGGCTGCCCTTGGGTTCCAGGGCTTGATAACCGGTAACGGCACTTTTTCCGCTTCCCCGGCCTACCGCCAGCTCCATGGTCAGCACGGGCACGCCCATGATAACCAAAAACAGCAGATAAAACAGGACAAACACACCGCCGCCATTGGCGCCGGTGACATAGGGGAATTTCCACACGTTTCCGATCCCGATGGCACAGCCCGCACTTACCAGCAGAAAGCCCAAACGGGATTGAAAGTTCTCTCTCTCCAAACGATCCATCTCCTCTTTCGCCAAAAAACCGAAGGAATTTTCAGCTGTTAAAACATTTTCCTATGGTATCGAACGCCCCTGTAAAAGTCAAGTCATCAGGTTAAAGCGCAAAAGTAAGCCGCACGCAGGAAATTCCCTGGTGCGGCTTGCAAAATTGCTTGATTACAGTGTTTTTGCCAAGGCAGCAGCCTGCTCTATGGCTTTTCTCAGTTCCCCTTCGCCGTCGAAGCCCTGAACATCCATCCCGTCAGCAGCAATGGCATGAAAACGGTCGAATCCGAAGAACTTCTGGATGGCGGCCAGATAGGGCACACCCTGCTCCCAATCGTTGTTCTCCCCGTAAATGCCGCCCCGGGTGGTGAGGAACACCAGGTCGGTGCCCCGGCACAGGCCCTTCAGGCCCTCCGCCGTGCTTTGAAAGGTGATGCCGTCCATAGAGACATTCTCGATATAAATTTTCAGCAGAGCGGGAACGCTCAGATCCCAGAAGGGGGCGGCCATGACCACCGCATCTGCCGCCGCGATCTGGTGCGCATATTTGAACCGTGGGGCGTCCAGTTCTCCGCGGGCCGCGGTCTCGTCCCGGCTGGCCAGGGTGTCCGGCATCAGGGGCTGAAGCCCTTCGTGCATCAAGTCCAGCCGGGTGACCTCCCACCGGTCCGGCAAGGCGGCCAGAAAGGCCTCTCCCAGCTTTCCGGTGCGGGACTGCTCCCCCCGAATGCAGCAGTCGATATAAAGCAGTTGTTTCATTGTTTTCTGTCCTCCCGGGCAATACGATACAGGGCCTCCAGCGCCACAGCGATTTCCCGCTGCTCCCCTACGGCGCTCATGTCCTCGCCTCCGGCATAGTCGGCCACAGCGTCCGCCGTATCCTGTCCGTACAGAACCACATTGTTCAGAATGGACGCCGTGCGCACACCGCGGATACGGCCCACGGTGAACAGGGCCGCCGTCTCCATGTCCGCTCCCAGGGCACCCATGGCCGACCAGTGGGCGGATTCTTCCTCATTGGTGTCAATGTAGAAGCTCTCGTGGCTGTGGACCACCCCCACATGGCAGGGCCAGCCCTTCTCCCGGGCCGCCCCGATGCAGTTGACCAGCAAATCGGTGTCGGGCACGGCGGGATACCGGACGTCCACATAGGCCTTGGAAGCGCCGTCGTCCCGGATGGCTCCGCAGGCAAAAATCAGGTCGCCGATGGCGATGCCCTTTTGCAGCGCGCCGCAGGAGCCAATGCGAATCATGGCTTCAACGCCGATCTTGTGCAGTTCCTCAATGGCAATGGCCGCAGAGCTGCCGCCGATCCCGGTGGAGATCGCCAACACAGGCACTCCCTTATACAGGCCCCGCAGACTGCGGAATTCCCGGTTATAGGCCAGCTCCTCTACCTTCTCCAACTGCAGAGCGATGCGGTCCAGACGGCCCGGGTCACCGGGAAGAATCGCATATTTTATATTTAAGGTATCGTCCAGCTGGATGTGGGGCTGCAGCATAGTACTTCCTCCTTTTAACGATTCAACACTTTTACCTGTAAGCCGGACAAAACATCCAGCACCTTCTCGTGCAGCTCCTTGTCAAAGCTGTCGGTAAGCTGAGCGTCCACCGTCAGCTGGGCATTGGGGTAGTGGCCCTGGAGTACAGAGGCATTGCTGACCACACAGATGTTGGACACCAGCCCGCACAGCTCGATCCGGTCCACCTGCTCCGGCAGCTTGGCCAGAACTGCGGGGTCCCCCAGATCCATGGGGAAGGTGAGCTTTTCGATGCCTACCGCGCCCACTTCCTCCAGTGCCTCCGCCGTCCGTCCGTAATTCTTCCACCCCTCGGTGCCGCGGATGCAGTGGGGCACGGGCAGATTTTTCCCCTCGCGGGTATTTAAATAGTCCTCGTAGTGGGTATCCATGGTGTACCACACCCGGCCAGGGCCGTATTCCCGCACCCGAGCCGCAATTTTCTCGTCCAGTTTCTCCGCCCCGGCAAAGCCAAGGGCCCCGTCTACAAAGTCCTTTTGATAGTCGATGACAAACAGGATGTCCATTGTGTATTCTCCTTTTACTCTGTCTTGCCTTCTCTTTCCCGTCAATATCCTGTCATTGCGAGCCAGTTCACAAACTGGCGCGACAATCCGTTTTCTCAAACTTTGGGGATACGGATTCCCACGGCAGTGACATCGGTCACTGCCTCGGAATGACGGGTTTTGTTTTACTTACTTTCCAGCAGGGCTTTTTTCTTCTCCTGGGGCAAGAAGGCCGCCCGGACGGAATTTTCGCTCATTTTCACCAGATCCTCCGGCGCAAAGCCCATCTCCCGCAGACAGTGGTCATACTCCGCCTCAAGATCCACCCCGGCAAAGGTCATGTTGTCCGTATTGATGGTCACGTTCAGCCCCATATCCAGCAGCTTTTTGGCCGGATGCTGCCCGTAAGAGGGCTGGGTCATGCACTGGATGTTGCTGGTGGGACACACTTCAATCGTGATCCCCTCCCGGATGGCCCTCTGTACCAGCTCCGGATCATCGTAAATATGGTGTCCGTGGCCGATGCGCCTGGCGCCGAAGTCCATGGCATCCCGCACCGTATCCGGTCCCTGGCTGTCCCCGGCGTGGCAGGTGCAGGGGATCCCCAGCTCCGCCGCCCGTTGGAACAGGGGGGCGAAGTTTTTCAGGGGCACGATGCCCTCCGCTCCGGCCAGATCGAGGCCCACAACACCCCGGTCCAGATAGGCATGGGTCACCTCCACCGTCTCGGCGTTCTCCTTCCAATTCGCGGTCTCCGGCCCAATGCACATCATGCAGCACAGGATGCCCACGTCAAATCCGGGGCACTCCTTCAAGCCCTGTTCCCGCCCTGCCAGCACGGCCTCTACCGCTCCGGCCTGACTCAGCCCCTTGCGGGTATGCAGTTGGGGGGCGAAGCGGATCTCTGCGTAGGCCAGGCCCTGGCGGTACAGCAGGCAGATCAGCTCTCTGGTCACCCGGGCCAGGCTGTTCCCGTCCTGCATCACGGCCACGGGCAGATCAAACATCTTTAAATACTCGTTCACGCTGCCGCACTGGACGCAGCGGCGAATATACTCCAGATAGCCCGCCAGCGTCTCTCCGGGGACCGGAACGCCTTGCTCCTTTGCCAGCTGAAACAGCGTCTCCGGCGGCACAGAGCCATCCAGATGCAGATGCAGGTCGAGCTTTGGAAACTGTGTATGCAGCATAGAATCCTCCTTTTCTTTTGCGGCTGTCCCTCCGCTGTGTACATATATCATTCTTCCCCATGTTACCCCCCACCGCCGTCTTCCGTCAAGGAAATTTTCTCTCTGGATTTTTGGCAGAAATGGCAACAAATCCTTTTTCATTTTGTATAAAAAAGATAAACACACCAGAATAAATTGACAAGCGGATAGAAAAAGAATACAATTAACTCATTCCGAATACGTTATTTTGGCTTAGAACGTCCCTTTGGAATATATTTTTTAGGAGGTTAGTATCGTGAAAAAGTTTCTTGCTCTCGCCCTTGCTCTGACCATGTCCCTGTCTCTGGTCGCCTGCGGCAAGAAGGAGACCCCCAACGTCTCCACCCCCGGCTCCAACAGTACCAGCACCAGCACCCCTGATAAGAAGGTCTACAACGTGGCCTATGTTGTCAACGGCAACCTGGGCGATAAGTCCTTCTTCGACTCCGCCGAGGCTGGCCTGCAGACCCTGAAGGCCGATGGCCGCATCACCCTGCGCACCATCGAGCTGGGCGGCACCGCCGAGGATCAGCCCAAGTGGCTGGATACCCTGTACGAGGTGTCCGAGTCCAAGGAGTACGACGTGATCATCTGCGGTACTTACCAGATGCCCGACTACCTGAAGGAAGTCGCCACCAAGTACCCCGAGCAGAAGTACATCATCTTCGACGACAACACCTACGCCGGCCAGAACTCCAACGTTCTGAACATCACCTACAAGCAGAACGACATGGGCTATCTGATGGGCATCTTTGCCGCTTATGTCACCTCTGACACCTCCATCGACAAGATCAACGAGGATGCTGTCATCGGCTTTGTGGGCGGCGTGGACTCCCCCGTCATCAACGACTTCCTGTTCGGCTTCATCGAGGGCGCTCAGTCCGTGAACCCCGACATCAAGGTCGACACCCGCTACACCAACGACTATGTGGACACCGCCATCGCCAAGGAGTTCGGCCTGTCCATGATCAACGACAACAAGTGCGACGTCATCTGGGGCGTGGCCGGCAACGCTGGTAACGGCGCCGCCGAGGCTGCTCTGGAGACCGGCAAGGCCTACTTCCTGGGCGTTGACTCCGACCAGGAGCTGACCTTCGGTCCTGACCTGGCCGCCATCACCCTGACTTCCGGTCTGAAGAACATCGGCAACTCCCTGATCTGGGTCTTTGACGAGCTGGATGCCGGCAGCGAGCACTGGGGCACCGAGGTCCAGCTGGGTCTGGCCGAGGGCGGCGTCGGTATGGTCACCGACAAGAACTTCGCCACCTATGCCAGCGACGAGTGCAAGGCTGCCATCACTGCCGCCGAGGAGGCCATCAAGGCCGGTACTCTGACTGTGGACACCGCCATCGGCGACACCGACAACAAGATCGTCGGCCTGCGCGATTCTGTCCGTCCCTGAGTACATCAAAGCATAAACTGAATATCCCTAACCGAGGGGGCTGGGTCTCTCCAGCCCCCTCTCTCCCTATTGGCTCCTTTATTCTTTCTTAATACCAACCGGAGAGCTGCTTGCTCTCCGCCCTTAACTCAAGAACGGGAGGGACTCCTCATGGCAGAGGAATATGTTGTCCAAATGAAAGGGATCACTAAGGTGTATCCCAACGGTATCGCCGCCAACCAGGGCGTAGACCTGAACATCCGCAGGGGTGAGATCCACGCCCTGATGGGAGAAAACGGCGCCGGAAAATCCACGTTGATGAAAATGTTGTTTGGCCTGGAGCAGCCCACCGAGGGCGAGATCTGGGTCAACGGCGAAAAAGTAAACCTGTCTTCTCCCACGGTGGCCATTTCCAAGGGCATCGGTATGGTGCATCAGCACTTCATGCTGGTTCCCAGCTTGACTGTGGCAGAAAATATGGTCCTGGGCATGGTGCCGAAAAAGTCCGGACTATTTATTGATAAGAAAAAAGCCGTGGAACTCACGGAGGAATATTCCAAGCGCTTTAACCTGCACGTGGACCCCACCGCCAAGGTGATGGACATCCCCGTGGGTATGAAACAGAAGGTAGAGATCCTGAAGGCGCTGGTGCGCGGCGCCAAGATCCTGATCCTGGACGAGCCCACCGCCGTACTGACCACCCAGGAAACCAGCGAGCTGTTCCGGGAGCTGGTCAACCTGAAGAAGGACGGTTATACCATCATCTTCATCAGCCACAAGCTGAACGAGATCATGGAGATCACCGACCGCATGACCATTCTCCGCGGCGGCCGCTCCATGGGCGTCCATAACACCAGTGACGTCACGCCGGAGGTCATCTCCCGCCTGATGGTGGGCCGCGACGTGGTACTGAAGGTGGAAAAGGACCGCGCCAAGCCCACAGACGAAGTGCTGCGGGTGCGCGACCTGGAGTATGTCAACGAGTGGGGCAAGAAGATGCTGGACAAGGTGTCTTTCTCGGTGCGCAAGGGCGAAATTCTCGGTATCGCCGGCGTAGAGGGCAACGGCCAGAAAGAGCTGGTGGATATGCTGTTCCACCTGAACACCCCCAACTCCGGCACCGTCACCGTAAACGGCGAAAATATCATCGGCCTTTCCCAGCGGGACATTCGGAAGAAGGGCGTCTCTCTGGTACCGGAAGACCGTATGCTCTACGGCATTGCCGGAGCTGCCTCCATCCAGGAGAACATCATCTCTGACCGCTGCGGCGAAAAACGCCTGAACAAAGGCCTGCTGTTTGACATGAAGGCCATCCACGAGGAGACCGACCGCTTGATCCAGGACTACACCGTGCTGTGTAAATCCCGGGACCAGCGGGTAGACAACCTGTCCGGCGGTAATATCCAAAAAGTCGTGGTGGCCCGTGAGTTCTCCAACGACCCCTGTCTAATCATTGCCGACCA
>CAJMQD010000050.1 GCA_905215425.1 uncultured bacterium | reverse complement strand
CCCGGCCGCGCATACTGTCCAGATTGTGTACATGGACAGACTCGCCGGGGGCGATGTCGCGGGTCGCAATCCCGATTTCCTCGCCGTACTTGATGATGAGCTCTCCCTTTTTAATCGGAACCAGGGCGATTTTATGGCCGTAGGGCACCGTCCCCTTCACCGTATACTCCTGCCGCTCCCCCCGCTTGTCCAGCACGGTGACCCGGCTGCCGTCGGTGATGTCATCGGCGAAAATCGTCGCCACGTTGTCCTTGTCTGTCACCTTCAGGGCAATGTTCTCCTTCATGCCTGCTCCTCCTTTACCGCCAGCACAGACACCCCGTCCGGGATGACCACCACGCTGGCATTCCGGCCCTTCAGCCCGTACGCGATCTCCATCGCCTCGTCGGGGCTGGAGGCGGGGATCATGTTGGCCTTGCGGACCATGTCGTGATCCAGAAAGGTGGTCACCACGATCACCTTGTGTTTCTTCAGAATACGGGAGTAGATCTGGGCGCACCACTGCTCCGGAATGGTCTGCTTGGGCGGGATCTTGGACAGATACCCATCGATCTCCTCCGGCGTGCCCATTGTGATCAGCTCTTCAAAATGGGTGCCCCCCATTCCATCCACGCAGGAAGCACAAATAATGATAACGCCATCCTCCCCGGCGCAGGCCTCCGCCGTGGCCACCGCCTTGGGACTCTGATACAGATTCTGGTCCAGGGGATAGCCGCCGTTGCTGGTCAGCACAATATCCCCGGTCACAGCGGGGCACTGGCTCAGCTTCCGGATAAAGGACACACCCGCGGCGTGGGCCTGCTCCAGGTCCCCCGCCCAGGCCGCTATGATCTTCTTCTCCCCGTCCAGGGCCACGTTGAAGATAAACTCCGTGTGTACCGCCCGGGCGGCTGCCACCATGTCCTCGTGGATCGGGTTATGCTCCAGAACGCCCGTAAGGGCGTAGGGGCTGGAGATGGCCCGGTAGCTGTGGTTCTCGTTCACCGTCTCCTGGCTGCAAATGCCGGGCAGAATACTCTTGCGCCCGCCGGAGAAACCCGCGAAGAAGTGGGGCTCGATAAAGCCCTCGGTCACCAGAAGATCACACTCCGCCGCGATCCGGTTTACGCAGAATTCCGCCCCGCTGGGCAGGGTGCACAGACGCACAAACTGTTCTGGGTCAAAGGCGTTGTTCACCGCAATTTTTTCATGGTCTACAATGACGTCGCCAAACATCCGCCGCTGCTCCTCCTCTGTGGTGGCCCGGTGCAGCCCCGTGGCGATGAGAATGGTGATATCCGCCGCCGGATTCCCGGCGCGGATCTCCTCCAGCAGGATAGGCAGCGTGATCTTGCTGGGCACCGCCCGGGTGTGGTCGCTGGTCACCAGCACCACCTTGCTTTTACCCCTGGCCAGCTCCCGCAGGCGAGGGCTGCCAATAGGGACAGCCAAAGCCGCCCGAACAATGTCCTGCTCTGTACCTTGGCGCTCTACGCCGTGGATGTCTGCCTCCAGCACAGCCTTCAGGTTGCTCTCGTCCACATGCAGATCCAGGGTGCCCCGGTAATAGGGAATGGCTATCGTTTTCATTCAAACGCCCCTTTCGTGTATACATCACACATTGTACGTTCAGGATATCATATTGAGTTCAGAAAAGCAACTGCTTTCCTGAATTTTCTTTCCCTCCGCCGGAAAAGTTTTCCCGAAAAACCTCCAAAAAAATACACCCCTGTTCCAAGAACAGGGGTGTCAGCTTGTCAAAAAAGTGGTAAAACCACTTTTTTGACAAGCTGCAAACATTTTAACTGCGTTAAAATGTTGTTGATTTCAAGGAAAGGGAACCCTGACGGTTCCCTTTCCAACTATCCTTCCCTCCGAATCCTTTGACTGAGAGGACTTTTTCGACAGCCTCACACCCCTGTTCAGAGAACAGGGGTGTATACCATATGGTTTTAAATGCTTGCAGCCCGCTCCGCAGCGTCTACCACATGGGCGGCCAGCACCGCCGTGGTCACGCCGCCCACGCCGCCGGGGACGGGCGTAATTGCGGATACCTCAGGCTCCACCGCCTCAAAGGCCACGTCGCCGCAGAGCGTTCCGTTTTCGTCCACATTGATGCCCACATCCAGTATCACCTGGTCCGGACTGACAAAGTTCTCCTTCACCAGGCCCGCCTGGCCCGCCGCCGCCACCAGGATTTTCGCCTCCCGGCACAGACGGGGCATATCCTCCGTGCGGCTGTGGCAGATGGTAACCGTGGCACTGCGCTGCAGCAGCATCATGGCCACAGGCCGCCCGATCACCAGACTGCGGCCAATCACCACCGCCCGACTGCCCGCGGGGTCGATGCCGTAGTGGTCCAGGATCTCCATCACGGCCTGGGCGGTACAGGGGGGATATCCCACCCCCGTGCCGGTAAATACCCGGGCCTGGGCGCCGGCCGTGATCCCATCCACATCCTTCTCCGGAGCCAGCAGCGCCTGGACGGCCTTCTCCATCTCCCGGTCGGGCAACGGCCGCATGAGCAGCAGCCCATGAACCGCCGGGTCCTCGTTCACCTGCCGGATCACGTTCAGCAGCTCCGCCCGCCCGCAGTCCTGGGGCAGCACCACCTGCCGCGCCTCAATTCCGATCTTCTCGCAGCGCTTCACCGCATTGCGCTGATAGACCACATCCCCCGGCCGGTCTCCCACCCGCAGAATACACAGCACAGGTGTCACGCCAGCCTGAATCAGCTTCTGGGTCCGGGCCGTCAGTTCTTCCGTCATAGCGGCGGCCACCGGTGCTCCCTTCAACAAAGTTGCCATATCGTTTCTCCTCTTTTTCTTCGGAAGGCCCGGATCGCCGGGCCGAAAATTCTATTTCCCTATGATAACATGCCGCCGCCCTGCGGGCAACTTAAAAATCGTCCCGGTCACCTCAACAGCCATCGCCCCATCAGCAGCAGCCCGAATCCCGGCATCCCCAACAGGCCCAATGTCAGCCCATTGATCAGATTGACCCCCAAGCCAAACCCGCTCAGCAGCCCCGCCGCCTCCAGAATCGCCAGCACTCCCATCCCCAGGGCGGACCGGCCCAGCAGCCGCAGGATCATCCCTGCCGGGCGGCGCAGCAGAACCATAGCCGCCAGCACCACGGCCCCCGCCAACAGCCATGGCAGTTCCCGGCTCACAGGCTCACCTCCAGCTCCTTCGCCCGGCGGATCAGATAGTTGTACCGGGACTGAAGGGCATTTATCTCATAGACGTAGGAATCGATCAGGTCGGCATCGTCTGTGGTATTAAATCCCCCATAGGCCTGGCTGATCAGGGTCCTGGTCTGGGCCAGAGACTGGAGCAGCTGCCGCCGCTCCTGCTCCAGGTGTCTGCTGTCCCGCCCGCCTGGTCTGCGTAAAAAACCTCCCGCTGCCATTGGTTCACTCCTTTCCATGCGCCTTTGTATGTTCTATATGAGTAGTTTAGCCAATTATTCCCAAGGGCAAACGGGATAAGCAGAATTTTTCCGGACATAATAGCCTTGGACAGTCCTTTATGTCTCTGCATCTCACGAACTCCTTTGGCGAAAGGCGGACGGACCGCGCCCGGATTCCCGGCGCTTCTGTCTAAGCCGGTGCCGGAGCATGGAACGGGATACGACCCGTTCTGCCGGGGGCAGAGCCGCCGCAGTGGTGCCCCCGCTCCGGGGCCAAAACAGCGCGGCGCGGACTGTCGCAGCGCAAAAGCGGGCCGCCCAATCGGGCGGCCCGCTCAGCTTGTCAAAAGTGGTTTTACCACTTTTGACAAGCTGCAAACATTTTAACTGCGTTAAAATGTTGTTGATTTCAAGGAAAGGGAACCCTGACGGTTCCCTTTCCAACTATCCTTCCCTCCGAAGCCTTTGACCGGAAGGACTTTTCGGCGGCCCGCTTCTTCATTGCAAGATTGCAAGTTCATTTAGGCACTCATTTGCTCCAGCCTTCGCAGAACGGCAGCAAATTCCGCCCGGGTCACAGCTCCTCCCGGGTCCAGTCTCCCGTTCTCACGTCCGGAAATCAATCCGTTGGCCACAGCCCACTCCACAGCGGGACGCGCCCAGGCGCTGACCGCGCCGCTGTCCTGATAGGTCTTCAGGGCAACCCCCGGTTTGCCGCCGCCCTGCATATACTGGTACAGGATCAGGGCCAGCTGCTCTCGGGTCAGCTGGGCCTCCGGCGCAAAGCAACCCGCACTCACCCCATGCATCAGCCCCTGCTCATCTGCCCAACTCACCGCTCCGGCATACCAGCTGTCTGCGGCCACATCTGTAAAATCTGCCCCGCCGCTGGCCGGCCGCCCGTTCATCGTATAGAGGATCTGGGCCAGCATGGCGCGGGAAAGGCACTGTTCCGGAGAAAACCGGCTGTCCCCCGTGCCGCTCATCAGGCCCTTGGATAGGACATAATCCACCGCACCGTAGTACCAACTGCCCGGCTCGATATCCTGAAGGTCGCCGGCGCACAGGTCGGGAAGCGCACCCTCATACAGCCGCAGATAGAAGCAGTCGCTCTCCTGGCCGTCGGCATCCCACACCTGGACCATATAGAGCAATCCGGCGTACAGATCCTTGTCCTCCAGATTTGTTCCGGTCCGGGTCAGGTATGCCCTTCCCCCGGTCAGCAGGGTCTCGGCTGAGATCCGCAGACTTTTTCCCGTCTCCAGCACCACCGGTGTCCCGCTCCAGGCCGTCAGGCTGTCCGCCCCGGTCAGGCTGTCTCCGCTGGGGGTGCCGGCGTCATCGGTCACCAGGTCATAGGCCCCGTCTCCGTTCAGATCGGTGAGATAATCCACCGTCACCCATGTCCCGGCCTGCTGCGGCACCACATAGGCCGCACTGCCCATGGTCATGCGGTTTACCGGAGTAGAAAAGCTCAGGGTATTCTGCACGGCCTGCCCTGCACCGGGGTGCAAATCGACCTTGATCTCCTGATTCAGGCTGTCCGCCTGACCGGTCAGATAGAACTGAACCGTGCCACCGGCCGCTGCTGGTACGGTCAGGCACACCAGTAACACAAGGGCCAGCGCCGCCGCTTTGGTCCACCGTTTCATAGCTTCGCTCCTTTCCTTCTCATAAAAGCTTGGGGATAAAGACTTATAATGGTGCTCATTATACCGTGGACAGCGCCAAAATGCAAGTTTATCCCGGCGATAGGTCATTGCAAGCGCCGCCCAGCCCGATTCATATCCCATGGGCCTTCCTCATATATATCAAGGGAACCAAGGAATCAGAAGGAGGCTCCCCCATGAAACAGACATCGCCCGGCGAAAACAGTATCCTCCTGCGGGGCCGGCTGCTGGCCGATCCCGCCCTCTCTCACCAGAACCATCAGCTGCAATTTTTCCGTTTTCCTCTGGAGGTCCGCCGCCTGTCGGGGGCCGCCGATCAGATCAACGTTATCCTCTCTCAGCAGCTGCTGGAGACCCTGCCCGCACTGTACTGCGGCCAATCCCTCCAAGTGTCCGGCGAGGTACGTACTTACAACAATCGCAGCGGGATCGGCAGCAAGCTGGTTATCACCGTTCTGGCCCGCAGCATCACCCCTGCCGCCCCGGAGGAGGGGAAAGAGGACGAAAACCACCTGCTCCTCTCGGGCACCCTCTGCCGTCCCCCTGTCCTCCGCTCCACCCCTCTGGGCCGTTCCATCTGCGATTTGACTCTGGCCGTAAATCGCACCTATGGACGGGCAGACTATCTGCCCTGCATCGCTTGGGGCAGCGTAGCCTACCACTGTGCGGCCATGGAGATCGGCGACCCTCTGCGGCTGGAGGGGCGTCTGCAAAGTCGTATATACACCAAATTATTGGACGGTCAGTCCCAGGAGCGCACCGCCTTCGAGGTGTCCATCATGCGTCTTCTGGAGCCAAAGGACAATCTAAACCCGTAAAAAATCGGCCCCCTGCCCATTCGGACAGGGGGCCGGTCTTATTTTGTAATGTCAGTTCTTGCTCCGGTTGGCCATGAGCACCACCAGCAGCACCACCGCAGCGCCCACACACAGGCGCCACATGGTGTTGGGCAGACCCACCACCAGGATCACCAGGATCAGCACAGGCAGCACATGCCGCAGATACCCCCGCAGCAGCGCCCCGCGGGAAAACTTCAGTCCGGAGCCGGCATTGGCCTCGTCCAGATACTTGTCGTAGCCCCAGCCCCATTTGCTGACGCAGAACAGCAGATAAATGAGAGAGCCCAACGGCAGCAGCAAGTTGCTGACAATAAAGTCCTCGCAGTCCAGCACATCCTTGTCCAGGAAGGGGTGGAAATTCGCCAGTACATTATACCCCAGCAGGCAGGGCATGCTGGCGATGAGCATGAACACGCAGTTGATCCACGCCGCCTTCTTCCGGCTCCAGCCAAAGTTGTCCATGCAGTTGGCCAGCAGATTCTCAAACACGGCAATCACGGTGGAGAAGCTGGCAAAGGTCATAAACAGGAAGAACAGGGCGCCCCACAGCCGGCCGCCCGCCATATCCGCAAATACCCGGGGCAGGGGCATAAAGATCAGAGGAGGGCCCTGTGTGGGCTCCACCTTGAAGGCGGAGCAGGCGGGGAAGATGATCAGGCCGGCCACAATGGCCACAAAGGTGTCCAAGGCGCAGATCCGCACGGTCTCGCCGGGCAGAGAGTGGTCGCGGCTCATATAGCTGCCGAAGATCTCCATGGCGCCGATGCCCAGGCTCAGGGTAAAGAACGCCTGGTTCATAGCGGCCACGATCACGTTGCCCAAGCCCATTTC
>CAJMQD010000049.1 GCA_905215425.1 uncultured bacterium | reverse complement strand
ACTGTTGATGAGAAGTTACTCCTCCCTCAAAGCGGCCAGGGCGCTGGCACCGATGCGGTCGGCCCCCGCGTCCAGCATGGCCTGGGCCTGCTCGAAGCTGCGGATGCCGCCGGCGGCCTTGATGCGCAGGTCGGGGGAGATGTGCTGACGGAACAGCTTTACATCCTCCACAGTGGCTCCGCCGGTGGAAAAGCCGGTGGAGGTCTTGATAAAATCGGCTCCGGACATGGAGACCACCCGGCAGACGGCGATCTTCTCCTCTTCCGTCAGCTGGCAGGCCTCGACAATGACCTTTAGGATACGGCCGTGGCAGGCCTCCTTCACGGCCTTGATCTCATAGAGAACGCCTTCCCAGTCGCCGGCCTTGGCCATTCCCAGATTTATGACCATGTCGATCTCGTCTGCACCGCCGCGGATGGCATCCTCTGTCTCGAACACCTTGACCTCCGGCGTGTTATAGCCGTTGGGAAAGCCGATGACCGTGCAGATCTTCAGCCGGTCCCCTACATATTCCTCTGCCTTGCGCACATAGCAAGGAGGGATGCACACGGAAGCGGTGTGATAGGCCATCCCCTGGTCACAGATTTTCTTCACCTGCTCCCAAGTGGCGGTGGGAGTAAGGATGGTATGGTCTACATGCTGCATAATCTCTTTCTTGTCCATATAGTTCCTCCTTGGTGAAACAACTTTTTATTATTGTACTCCCACTTTTTCTGTTTGTCCAGTGGAGCGTGTCCGCAGAGACGGGCCGGTTGACTATGGAGGAAAGACAGAAGCTTTTGTACGAATTTTACAGGGGATAGAATTAAGAAAGTGATGATTCTGTGGGGAGTGATTCTTGCGTTTTTCACTTTGACGTGGTAAAATAGACCACGGTAGAAAAACAAGTGGCTTTGATATGTGAACAAAGCTTGTAAGGAGGGTCATTATGAGCGATACCGCAAAATACTTTATCGTGGAAGCGTCCGCCATGCCGGAGATTTTCCGCAAGGTGGCTCAGGCCAAGCGCCTGCTGGAGACCGGCGAACAAAATACGGTCAACGGAGCGGCCCTGGCCGTAGGGATCAGCCGCAGCGCTTTTTACAAATATAAAGATGCGGTGCACCCCTTCAACGATATGCTGCACGGACGCATTGTGACCTTCCAGGCCATGTTGAAGGACGAGCCGGGTATTCTGTCCGGCGTTCTGAACATTTTTGCCGGAACGGGTATGAATGTGCTGACCATTAACCAGAATATTCCCGTGAATGGCTGTGCGGTGGTCACCGTGACGGCGGAGACTTCAGCCCTGCAGAGTTCCCTGGAGGAGCTGCTGTCCAGAGCCGGAGAGGCCCCCGGCGTGATCAAATGCGAGATCCTGGCCGGCTGAGTACGGCCATCCAAAGCGGAAAATGCGGGCCGTCCAACAGACGGCGGATTGGAGAATAAGTATGATCAATGTAGCGGTATTAGGGTTTGGAACGGTGGGCTCCGGAGTGGCCGAAGTGCTGACTATGAACAAGGAGCTGATCACCCAGCGGGTGGGCACCCAAGTCGATCTGAAATACATCCTGGTCCGCCGGGATTTCCCCGGCAGCCCCTATCAGGACAAGTTCGTCCGGGACTTCTCCTTTATCGAAGATGACCCCGAGGTGGACGTGGTGGCAGAGGTCATGGGCGGCACCGGTGCAGCCCTGGACTATACCGTTCGGGCGATAAAGGCAGGAAAAAGTGTGGTCACTTCCAATAAGGAGCTGGTGGCTGCCCACGGCTATGAGCTGCTGAAGCTGGCCCAGGAGAACGGCGTCAGCTACCTGTTTGAGGCCAGCGTGGGCGGCGGCATTCCCATTCTGCGGCCCCTGTCCAATTGCTTGGCGGGCAACGAGATCAGCCAGGTGTCCGGTATCCTCAACGGCACTACCAACTATATTCTCACCCGGATGATTTGGGCGGGTCTGACCTTCGACCAGGCCCTGGCCGAGGCCCAGGAATTGGGCTATGCGGAAAAGGACCCCACCGCCGATGTGGACGGCCACGACGCCTGCCGGAAGATCTGCATCCTTGCGGCTCTGGCCTATGGTCAGCATGTCTATCCCGAGCAGGTGGCCACCCAGGGTATCCGCAGCGTGG
Source organism: uncultured bacterium (assembly GCA_905215425.1). Taxonomy (GTDB): domain Bacteria; phylum Bacillota; class Clostridia; order Oscillospirales; family Oscillospiraceae; genus Lawsonibacter. Next base: position 4,758 of record CAJMQD010000049.1, on the reverse strand, counting down.
CCCTGGAGGATGTGTCCTATGCGGAGAGCAAGGGCTATCGTATCAAGCTGCTGGGCCGGGCGCTGCGCCAGGGGGAGAAGGTGTGCGCCTATGTAGCGCCCCATCTTGTGCCTGACAGCAGCCCGCTGGCCGGAGTGGAGGACGTGTTCAACGCCATCGCGCTGACGGGCAACGCCGTGGGCGATGTGATGTTCTATGGCCGGGGCGCCGGCAAGCTGCCCACAGCCTCCGCCGTTGTGGGCGATATCATCGACATCGCCCGGGACCCCAAGCGCAAGCGCCGCAATATGTGGGGCCCCGGCAGAGAGGATTTGGTAGTCTCGCCGGAGAATATGGCTGTCCGCTGGTATGTGCGGGCTGACGCTGCCCCCGCCGGGGTAGAGCTGCTCAGCCGCGCAGATGCCCCCGAGGACGAAAAGGCATTCCTGACCGCGGCCATGGACGAGGCCGAACTGAACAAGCTGGTCGCCGGGCTGGAGGTCCGCTCTCTCTTCCGGGTGCTGGACTGACTGCTGTAATTATTGCTTAGGAGGAATCAAGCGTGTCACTGATCGTTCAAAAATTTGGCGGCAGTTCTGTTGCCGACGCAGACCGTGTCCGTAATGTGGCCCGGATCATCACCGAGACCTATCGCAAGGGAAACAGCGTGGTAGCTGTGCTGTCCGCCCAGGGGGACACCACCGATGATCTGATTGCCAAAGCGCAGGAGATCAATCCCAAGGCCTCTCGCCGGGAGATGGATATGCTTTTGTCCACCGGTGAGCAGATCTCCATTTCCCTGTGCGCCATGGCCATTGAGGCCATGGGCTATCAGGTCGTCTCCCTCACCGGCTGGCAGGTGGGCATGAACACCGACGCCCATTACAGCTCGGCCCGAATCAAGCGGATCAACACAGAGCGGATCCAGGCGGAGCTGGATAAAAAGAAGATCGTGCTGGTGGCCGGCTTCCAGGGGATCAATAAATATGACGATATTACCACCTTGGGCCGCGGCGGCTCTGATACTTCTGCCGTGGCGCTGGCCGCCGTGCTCCATGCAGACCTGTGCCAGATCTACACCGATGTGGACGGCGTCTATACGGCCGACCCCCGCCATGTAAAGGGCGCGAAGAAGCTGGATGCCATCACCTACGACGAGATGCTGGAGTTGGCCAGCTTGGGCGCCCAGGTGCTGCACAACCGCTCCGTTGAGATGGCCAAGCGCTATAATGTTAATCTGGAGGTGCTGTCCAGCTTCAGCGGGAACCCCGGCACCAAAGTTAAGGAGGTAGTCAAAACCATGGAAAAATCCTATGTCAGCGGCATTGCCAAGGACAAAGATGTGGCACGTTTGGCTCTGGTGCGTCTGCAGGACCGCCCCGGTATCGCGTTTAAAATCTTCTCTCTCCTGGGCAAGGAGGGCATCAACGTGGACCTGATCCTTCAGTCCATCGGCCGGGATGATACCAAGGATATCAGCTTTACCGTAGCCAAGGGGGACGCCCAGCGGGCGGCTCAGGTGCTGGAAGAGCATCGGGAGGCCATTGGCTTCCACAATATCGAGGTCAGCGAGCAGGTCGCCAAGATCTCTATTGTGGGCGCGGGCATGGCCAACAATGCCGGCGTGGCCTCTAAGATGTTCGAGGCGCTGTACAGCGAGAACATCAACATTCATATGATCTCCACCAGCGAAATCAAGATCTCTGTCCTGATTGATGAGCGGGATGCGGACCGGGCTGTTCAAGCCATCCATGACCGCTTCTTTGGTGACAGCGCGAAGTAAACTGAACGCGGATAAATTCAAAAGGCCGCCCGCGACGGGCGGCTTTTTGCCGTCTGTATGGAGGATCAGACAACAGGGGAGGAAGCGGGAGAAAACGGTCTATGGCAGATGGCTGTAATTATGTATTTTCTTTTAAGATTCCTCTTTTTGACTTGCCAAAAACGGACGTATCTGATAGAATATACACTTGACTGGGTGCCCGCTGGCCAACGGCGGCTGCGGAATACACTGGTAAGGAGAATGAGATTTGATGGATAAAGATCAGAAGCAAGCACGTCAGCATCAGGAAGACGCGGCCCTGAATCGTGGGCTGCTGTGGGTGGCCGGTGCCATTGTTTTGGAATTCCTGCTGATGATGGTGAACAAATATTATATCAACTTCCGGGTGACCGAGGGCGGGATCGCCTTGGCGGATACCATTTTCAAGGTCTTGAAGCTTGCCCGTTGGGTGGGACTGGTCGGCCTGGTGGCTGGACTGGTCTGGGCCTGGATGCGTCTGCGTACTGCGGGTCGCTGCGGTGCGGCCCCCGGCGCAGTGGCGGGCGCCTGCGGCGCGGTGGCCGTTTGCGGTTATATATCGGTTACCTTTAACGCTGCCGGCGTTCGGATGCTGTTCCTGCTGGTGCCCGCTTGGGCGGGACTGGCCCTGGTATATTATCTGTATCAGCGGGAGTTCTTCTTCTCCAGCGCGGCGGCCGGTCTGGCGGCTGTGGGCCTGTGGCTGGTGCGCACCTCCGGCGGCCGTATGCTGTATACGGCGGCGGCTGTGATTTGTCTGGTGCTGCTGGCGGCGCTGACACTGTATCTGGACAAGAACCAGGGCGTGCTGAAGCTGGCGGGCAAGGAAGTTCGCCTGCTGCCCCAGAAAGCTAAATACACCGCTATTTACCTGACCTGTGTAGGTGGTATTTTGGCGGTGGCCGCGGCCCAGTTCCTGGGCGCCATGGCAGCCTACTATCTGGTATACGCCGTAGTTGCCTGGCTGTTTGCCCTGCTGGTGTACTACACGGTGAAAATGATGTAAACCTGAAACCAGCCGCAGACCGAAGTCTGCGGCTGGTTTTTTGCGTTTTTTGGAAGAAAAAGTCCACCCATTCGCAGCTGCGGATGGGTGGACTTTTATTATACGGGGGAGATGGCCGCGGTCTGGGGGGCGGCGGAGCGCACCTCGTGTACGGGAGCGTGGGTGCAGGACGGAGTCCCCTTATGAACAGCGGAGCTGCCGTGGCTGCCGCCGTGGTTGTCCTGATCGTGTTCCTTCTGGGTACGGGACAGGGCCTTGGCGTTGGCCAGCATAAGCTTGATGCGGTTTTCCTGGTTGATCTTGGTGGCGCCGGGGTCGTAGTCGATGGCTACAATGTTGCTGTACGGGTAGTCATCCTTCAGCCGGCGGATCATGCCTTTGCCCACGATGTGGTTGGGCAGACAGCCGAAGGGCTGGGTGCAGACGATGTTGGGGGTGCCGGAGTGGATCAGCTCCAGCATTTCGGCGGTGAGCAGCCAGCCCTCGCCCATCTTGTTGCCGTCGCCCAGATAGCCATGGATCAGGCGGTGGAGCTGGGCGAAGTCCCCGGGGGCGCGGAAGCGGTTGGAGCGCTCCAAAGCGTGGATCATGTCGTGCTGGCAGGCCTCGATGTATTTCATAAAGGCGGTGCAGGCGGCTTTTTTGATCCAATGGCCGCCATACAGGTCCACATCCACCACCCGGTTGTAGATTTTGAAGATCATAAAGTCCGTCAGGCCGGGCACTACGGGCTCCGCCCCCTCAGACAGCAGGAACTGCTCCAGATTGTTGTTGCCCAGGGGGGAGAACTTCACATAGATCTCGCCTACCACGCCGACCCGCACCTTCTCCTCGTGGGAGACGGGGATAGAGGCAAAGTCGGCGCAGATCTGATCAAAGATACGGGACATCTGCCGACGGCTCATGCCCTTCCCCTGCTGGAAGCCCTGGATCAGCTTGGTCTGCCAGGCTTCGGTCATAGCGTCGGCCGCGCCGGCCTCCAGTTCATAGGGGCGCACCTGGTTGGCCACGTTGACGATCAGGTCGCCGTACATCATGGCGTACACCATTTTGCGGATCAGGGGCAGAGTGAGGGAGAAGCCGGGATTCTTCTCCAGACCGGACAGATTTACGGAAATCACCGGCACAAAGGCCAGGTCGGCCTTGGCCAGAGCCTTGCGCAGCAAATGGATGTAGTTGGAGGCCCGGCAGCCGCCGCCGGTCTGGGTGATGAAGAGGGCCACCTTATGGGGGTCGTAGCCGCCGTTTTTAATGGCGTCGATCAGCTGCCCGATGACCAGCAGGGCGGGGTAGCAGGTATCGTTATGGACGTATTTCAGCCCCTCATCCACGATGCCCCGGTGGTGACTGGTGAGCATATCCACATGGTAGCCCTCCAGCTGGAGCAGACGCTGGAACATTCCAAAGTGGACGGGCAGCATCTGGGGCATGAGGATGGTATATTCCTCTTTCATTTCCTTTGTGAACAGGAGACGTCCGTTGTCGTCATAGACTAATTTAGCCATGGAAAACTCCTTTCGGGAATTCGCGCTGTAACTTGGAATTCAAGAACGGGTATGGGGAAACGGTCACGGTTCCCGCTTGTTATGCTCCTCGATGGCCGCCATCAGGGACCGGATGCGGATCTTCACCGCCCCCAGATTGCTGATGTCGTCGATCTTCAGCTGGGTGTACAGCTTGCCGCCGTCCTCCAGGATGGAGCGCATCTCGTCGGTGGTGATGGCATCGGTGCCGCAGCCGAAGGACACCAGCTGTACCACCTGCATATCAGGCTGGGTGCACACATACCGGGCGGCGTTGTACATCCGGCTCTGGAAGGTCCACTGGTTGAGCACCTTCCGGGGGGCATAGCCCTCCAGATAGCTCAGGGCGTCCTCGGTCACCAGAACGAAGCCGAAGGAGGTGCTCAGGTCGATGATGCCGTGGTTGATCTCCGGGTCGATATGGTAGGGGCGGCCGCACACCACAATGA
>CAJMQD010000048.1 GCA_905215425.1 uncultured bacterium | reverse complement strand
TACGGCGAAACGCCGCAAAACACCGGGCCGGTGGGGACATCGGCCCCCTACGGGGGCGCGGGGGTGTAACCCCCACACATCTAAAAAGGGTGGGTTGGGTGGGTATTTAAATATACCGCTCCATGACCACCATGGTCCTCCCCTTCCGGGACTGGCCGGGCACGTCCTTCACCACGCACTTGCCCAGCCCGCGGCAGGTGATCACATCCCCTTTTTCCACCGTTTTATCCACCTTTGTGCATTCCCGGTGGTTCACCGCCGCCCGTCCGGCGGCAATCAGCTCCGCCGCCTTCCCTCTGGACAGTGAAAATCCCGCCGCCAGCACCGCGTCCAGCCGCAGCGCGGCCACAGTGTCCCGGATCTCTTTCACCTGGGGCGGCTGGATCTCCAGCTCACACAGGGGGATCTGCCGTACCTTCAGCCTGGCCCGTCCGGCGCTGTCCCACTGGGAGAGCAAAATCGGGACGCACTCCGTCAGAGCCAGCACCTGGCATTTCCCCGGCAGGATCAAGATGTCCCCCAGCTTCTCCCGGTCCAGCCCCAGTCCCATCAGTCCCCCCAGGATATCCCGGTGGGACAGCTGCACTTCCCGGGGGAACACCGCCTCCACCCCGCCGATGGGGCCGTCGGGGTCGTTTTTCAGGTCCTCTTCCTCCTGCCAATCCGGCAGAAAGGCGCACAGGGTGCGCTCCGCCCCCTCGTAGCCTCCCCAGAACAGGCACCGCGGCCGCCCCCATGCGTTCAGCATATCCTCTGCCGCCGAGCGCTGGCCGGGGGAGAGAAACACCGTGTGGGCGGGGATGCCCCGGGCGCGGGTCAGCTCCCCCTTGTCCAGCACCCGTCCCAGCAGGATCCGCTCCTCCCGGTCCCGGGCGCAGCGGTCCAGAAGCTCGGTCTTTGTCATGGTGTTCCTCCCTCTGCTTGGGCCTCTTCCCGGAAACCTATCTGCCATTCCCAGGGCTGTATACCCTCTTTTAGAATTACCAGTATAAAGTCTGCCCCAGTTTTTGTCAATCACGCCCCGGTTTTCTGTTGCATTGCCGAGACATCGGTGGTAGAATAAGCTGTTTAAATTTAGCTTATCTAATTTATCTAAACTTCCCGAAGAGGCTTTGTTATGACTGCTACATCGAAATCCACTACTCTTTATGACCTCTCCCCAGGACCAAGCGGCGTGATCCGGTCCGTAGGCAACAACTCGGGGGCGGTGAAGCGCCGCTTGATCGACATGGGGCTGACCCCGGGCACAAAGATCACCGTCAACAAAATCGCCCCCCTGGGCGATCCCTTGGAGGTCTCTCTGCGGGGCTATACCCTGTCCCTGCGCCGCGCAGACGCAGCGCAGATCACCATGCTGGAGGAGGAGCAGTCCGCCTGCGGAAGCTGCGGCGGCGGTGCCGCCGCCTCCAGATCCGCCCGGCAGGCCCTGACCCAGCACCTGACCGATCCCGCGGTATTAAAGCGCCAGATGGACGACCATGTCCACGAGCTGGAAGACCACCGGAAGCGGTACGACCCCAACGACCACGACAGCCGCACCATGCGGGTGGCGCTGGCGGGCAACCCCAACTGCGGGAAAACCACCCTGTTTAATGCGTTTACCGGCTCCAACCAGTATGTGGGCAACTGGCCGGGGGTCACGGTGGAGAAGAAGGAGGGCATCGCCCACCTGAGGGACAAGGAGATCACGGTGGTGGACCTGCCCGGCATCTACTCCCTGTCGCCCTACTCCATGGAGGAGATCGTCGCCCGGGACTATATCATCAACGAGGCCCCCGACTGTATCATCGACGTAGTGGATGCCACCAACCTGGAGCGGAATCTGTACCTGTCCATCCAGCTGCTGGAGCTGGAGCGCCCCATGGTCATCGCCTTGAACTTTATGGACGAGGTGGAGAAGCGGGGCGACCGCATCGACGCCCGCCAGCTGACCAAGGAGCTGGGCATCCCCGTGATCCCCATTGTGGCCCGCACGGGCCAGGGGCTGGATCAGCTCTTAGAGACCGCCCACCTCCAGATGCACATTGGGTTCAATCTGGAGCCAGACGACCTCTACGACGACTACACCCACCACATTCACCACTGTATCGGCGAGCTGCTCCACGACTACGCCTATGCCGCCGGCCTGCCCGCCCACTGGGTCTCCATCAAGCTGCTGGAGGGGGACGAGTTGGTGGAGAAGGCCCTAAAACTGCCCCCGGAGGGAAAGAAAAAGCTGGACAGCATCGCCACCGCCTACGAGAACTCCAGCCCCCTGGGGGACCGGGAGACCCTGGTGGCCGACAGCCGCTATCAGTATATCCAGCGGGTCGCAGCCGCCTCGGTGGTCAAGGCCGACCACAAGGGGGAGCGCACCCCGACCGAAAAGATCGACGCCGTGGTGACCCACCGGGTCCTGGCCATCCCCCTGTTCCTGCTGACCATGCTGGTGATGTTCGCCGTGACCTTCGGCCCCTTTGGCTCCTGGCTGTCCAACGGCGTGGGGGCGGCGGTAAACGCCTTCGGCCTCTGGCTGGGCGGCGCCATGACCGCCGCCGGGGCGCCGGCCGTCCTCGTCTCGTTGGTGCGGGACGGCATTGTGGCCGGCGTGGGGGGCGTGCTCACCTTCCTGCCCCAGATCGCCCTGCTGTTCCTGTTCCTGTCTCTGCTGGAGGACTCGGGCTATATGTCCCGGGCCGCCTTTATCATGGACCGGCTGCTGCGGCGCTTCGGCCTGAGCGGCAAGGCCTTCATCCCCATGCTCATGGGCTTTGGCTGCACTGTGCCCGCCATTATGGGGGCCCGCACCATGGAAAACGAGAAGGACCGCCGCATGACCATTCTGCTGCTGCCCTTCATGTCCTGCTCCGCCAAGCTGCCCATATACGGCCTGCTGTCCTCCGCCTTTTTCGGACCGTGGGCGGGATTGGTGGTGTTCGCCCTGTACTGCATGGGCATGGCCATGGGCATTCTGTCCGGTCTGCTGTTCAAGCACACCCTGTTCGCCGGGGAGCCCGCCCCCTTCGTGCTGGAGCTGCCCCCCTACCGGCTCCCCTCCTTTTCCAACGTCATGCGCCATGTATGGCTGAAGGTAAAGGGCTTTCTGGTGAAGGCGGGCACCTTGATCCTGTTTATGTCCGTCCTGCTGTGGCTGCTGCAGTCCTTCGACTTCAGCCTGACCATGGTGGACGACCCCGCCCACAGTATGCTGGGGGCCATCGGCGCGGCCATCGCTCCCCTGTTCCGGCCCTGCGGCTTCAGCGCGTGGCAGGCGGTGGTGGCCCTGCTCACCGGGCTGATCGCCAAGGAGACGCTGGTCACCTCTCTGTCCATGTTCTACGGCTTCCCCCTCACTGCCACGGGGGGTATGGTGGCCGCCGCCATGACAGGGTTCACCCCCCTGTCCGCCTTCTCCTATCTGGTGTTCATCCTGCTGTATGAGCCCTGTGTGGCCGCCGTATCCACCCTGTTCCGGGAGATGGGCAGCAAAAAGTTGGCCTTCTTCTCCATCGGCTGGCAGATCGCCTGCGCCTATGTGCTGTCCATGCTGGTGTATCAGGTGGGAAGCCTGCTGCTGTGATGTTTGGCCGCAAAGCCTTCCCCCCGCAGGGGGGAAGGTGTCATCGCCGAAGGCGATGACGGATGAGGGGGCTTTCCTGCGATGCTCCTCCGTAGGGGCGGATGTCCTCATCCGCCCGCGGGCCGCCGCATGAGCGCCCCCTGCGGGATATTACTAACCTACAAGAGTCACAACAAAAAGCGCCGTGCGGGAAAATTCCCGCACGGCGTATTTTATTTCCTGTCGCCGGTTATATCTCCAGCATCTCCGCGTCGGACATAAACTTTTTGGTGTACAAAATCACCTTGTCCCCCTCCTTCAGCACCAGGTCGCCGTTGGGGATGAGCATGGTGCCCCGGCGTTTGACCATAACGATCACCGTCTGGCGGGAGATGTCCAGCTCCTGAATGGGGTGGTCGTTCCAGGGGTTGTGGTGCTTCAGCACCACTTCCTTCAGCTCGATGCGGTGGTCATCCCCCATGGCCTCCGCCCCCAGAACCAGCGTATCGTGCTCCTGAATCACCGTGTCGCCCCTGGGCACCACCACTTCCCGGCCCCGCTGCACCGCGGCCACGATCACGCCCCGGGGAATGCCCAGATCCTTGATGGCCTGCCCCACCCATTTGTCCCGCCGGGTCATGGGGACCTTCATAAAATTGATCTCCTGCTCATTGGCATATTCGCTGATGCGCTTGATCCGGGAGTACTGGTCCACGAAGCCGGCGGAGATGATGCCCGTGGGGATGGCCACCATGCCCACCCCCAGAAAGGTAATGCAGATCCCGAACAGCTGTCCCATGGGGGTGACGGGATAGATATCGCCATAGCCCACGGTGAGCAGGGTGGACACCGCCCACCACATGCCGGAGAAGGCGTTGCGGAACACCTCCGGCTGGGCCTCATGCTCCAGGGAGTACATACACAGGCTGGCCCCCAGCATCAGCACCAGAATGATGAACACCGAGGACATAAGCTGCTGCCGCTTGCTGGCCAGAACGGAGGTGATGACGCTGAGGGAGTCGTAATAGGCGTTGATGCGGAACAGGCGGAAGATGCGTACCACCCGGAACATCCGGAAGGCCACCGCCCCCGCAGGGAAGAATACGGGCAGAAAATAGGGCAGGAAGGAGGCCAAATCAATGATCCCTGTTATGGAAGATACATACTTCCACAGGGCCCGGCCCTCCCTTTGGTCGGGGTACTGATACTTGGCCGTCCACAGGCGCAGAATATAGTCCACGGCGAAGAAGGACACCGTGACAAACTCAACCGCCAGCAGTTCGGGGCCGTACTTCAGCTCCATCTCGTCAAAGGTATAGGCTACGCATACCGCCAGGTTGATCAGGATGGCCGCCACCAGAAGGATGTCATATCCGCGGCTCCAGATATCCCCCATGTTTCCCGTCTCCACGATCGAGTAAAGACGCTTTCTCCGCTGCTCTATGGCGCTGGACTTGCTCATGGCCGGTCACCTCGGTCTCTTTTTTCATGGGGCGGGCCTTATCCCCTGCACTGCCCAATGAGCCAGCGGAAGATCTCCGCCCCGTCCACAGTGTCCGCCCTGCGGTGGGCGAAGGACATGCGCTCCGGGTGGAACTGTACCGCCAGCACCGGGCGGCCGGGGTGCTCCACGGCCTCGGCGCACCCGCCCTCTGACCGGGCGGTGACCGTCAGCCCCTCGCCCAGACGGTCCAGAACCTGGTGGTGGTGGCTGTTTACGGGGAACACGGGGCCGTACCAGGCGTGCAGCAGGCTGCTCTCCCGGGCCAGGATGGGGTGGACGGAGTCGCCCCCCTGCCCCTGGTGGAAGGGGCGCAGGTGGTCAGGCAGATCCTGCACCAGAGTGCCCCCCAGAAAGATGTTCAGCAGCTGCATCCCCCGGCAGATGCCAAGGATGGGCTTTCCCGTGGGCCAGAAGGCCCGCAGCAGGGCCAGCTCCGCCGCATCCCGGGCGGGGTCCGGGGTGAGGGAGCCGCGGTTTTCCTGGCCGAACAGGTGGGGCTGCACATCCTTGCCGCCGCACAGAAGAAGGCCGTCGCAGTTGAGGTCGGGGGCGGGGCAATAGCCGGGCACGGCGGCGCCGCCTGTGGAGGAGATGGCAGCGATGTAGTTGTCCATGGCGCCGTCCGCGCCGGAGATCTGGATCCTGGGTGCCATAAGATCACTCCTCTTGTATTCTGTATCCGGTCCGATGTCCCGGAGTCGGTGCTTCCATTATATTCTATTTCCGGGTCCAGGACAATATTTTCCGCAAGAAAAAGCGCCTCTCCGGGGAGAGACGCCGGGACGGACGCTATTTTTTCCGCTTGCTCCGCACCAGGGCGTATAGCGGCACCAGATACAGGTAGAAGGCCGCCAGCATACCGGTGATGGGCGCCCCGGCCGAGGCCAAGGGCACGCCGCCCGCAATGGACCAGGGGATCAGCCCGCACAGCAGGATGGCCGAGTTTTCCAGGGCCATGGCCAGTTCTTTGCCGTCCGGCTCCATATCCTCGCACAGCTGGTGGGTCATCAGCACACACAGGGTCTGGTTGCAGGCGATGCCCCCTGTCACCAAAGATGTGACGATCATGCTGCCGAAGGGGGTCACTTTGTCCGCCAGCCGCTGCAAGCCGGCCTTCATCCCCACCAGCAGCCTGGTGCTGCGGAAAATACCGGAGTAGGAGGAGGACAGCCCCACAATCGCCATAGACTTCACCATAGAGATCAGCCCGCCGCCGTCCAGCATACCGGCCACCTCCGGATCCGCCGCATGGAAGCCCAGCACCGCCAGCTCCAGCACCCGCCCCACGCTCATCTTCTGGACCAGAACACACACCAGCGCGGCCGCGCCGATGCTGGCCAGCACCGTTTTTTTCGTGGGCACCCGCAGAGAGGACAGCAGCAGCACCACCGCCGCGGGGATCAGCGCCGACCAGTGCAGGCGCATCTCCCGGCCGAACACGTCCCACAGGTCCGCAGTCTGTCCCGCCTGCCCCGCGGACAGGCCCATCGCGCCGTAGATCACACAGCACAGCAGAAAGGGCACCGCGCCGGAACGCATCATCCTCTTCAGATTGTCAAACAGATCGGTGTGCGTCACCTCGCTGACCAGCAGAGCGCTGGAGGACACCGGCGAGGCGCGGTCCCCCACAAAGACGCCGGAGAGCATGGCTCCGCCCGCCAGCACGGGGTTTACCCCCATGGCCATCGCCATGGTGATGGAGATGGCCCCCATGGTGGCCGACACGCCGAAGGCGGAGCCCATGAGCATCGACACCATGGCGTTCATCAGAAAGGTCATCAAAATCCCCGTATTGGGGCCGATAAAGCCGGAGGCCGCACAGATGATAAAGGGGATGGT
>CAJMQD010000047.1 GCA_905215425.1 uncultured bacterium | reverse complement strand
CTTGTTCAGGTACTCCACCAGCTCCACAGCGCCCATCTCCTTGCCGTCCACGGCGGTGGGGATGCCCTTTTCAAAGTGGATGGTCACATAGGTGGGAACATCGGGAGCCTGCTCGGGGCTGACGCCCAGCTCCAGGAAACCGGGCTTGTTGTACTGGGGCTCGTTGGCGGGGCTCTCCAGATCCAGACCCTCGTGGCTCAGGTGCCACAGGTTCTTATCCTTGGAGTAGTTGGTCTCCCGGTTGATCTTCAGGGGCACGTTGTGGGCCTCGGCGTAGTCGATCTCCTCGTCACGGCTCTTGATGCTCCACTCCCGCCAGGGGGCGATGATCTTCATGTCGGGGGCAAACCGCTTGATGGCCAGCTCGAACCGGACCTGGTCGTTGCCCTTGCCGGTGCAGCCGTGGGCGATGGCGTCGGCCCCCTCGGCCTTGGCAATCTCTACCAGCTTCTTGGCAATGATGGGGCGGGCAAAGGCGGTGCCCAGCAGATACTGCTCATAGGAGGCGCCCATTTTCATAGAGGGGATGATGACGTCGTCCACCATCTCGTCCACCAGGTCGGCGATGTACAGATTGCTGGCGCCGGTCTTCTTGGCCTTCTCCTCCAGCCCGTCCAGCTCGTCCCCCTGGCCCACGTCGGCGGCCACGGCGATAATCTCGGGGTTGTTGTAGTTTTCCTTCAGCCAGGGAATAATGATAGAAGTATCCAGTCCTCCGGAATAAGCGAGGACAACTTTTTTGATTTCAGACATTGTGTGTTCCTCCTATGCTCTGCGGGATCATGTCCGCAGGTTTAATGGTGAACACAGTCTATCATGATTTTCGTCGGTGTGCAAGAGTCTAATTGCATGATTATACACTGAATATCCGATAATACTAAGTAAATTTGCACTAAAATGAATATAAATTTGAATACAGGAGAGAATATACAAAAGAAAGAAAAATAAATTCCAGCACGGAGCGGCCGCCAAAGAGGGCGGCCGCTCTATACTGGAATTGGAGATCAGGTTTGCGCCTGGGGGTGACTGTCGGAAGCCTCATTTCGGAACAACAGGGTAATGCCCCACAGAGCAGACAACCCCACCAGAGCATAAATGATCCGTGCCGGTACACTCCCTGAACCGCCGCAGGCAAAGGCCACCAAGTCAAACCGGAACAGACCTACGCTGCCCCAATTCAGCCCGCCGATCACCAGCAGAGTCAGAGCGATCTTGTCGATCATCACAAAAAGCACCTCCTGTACTTGGTCCTGGAGGTAGTATGGCAGAAAGAAGCCGGATTATTCGCGGCAGCCCAGTCCTTCAAAAAACTGTTTGGCCTTTTTGAGGTCTTGCGCGTCAGGGTGCCCCTTGGCCAGACCGCCGATCAGTTTGAAGGGACCAAAGGTGTCGTAGCCGCGGCAGCCAAATTGTCCCAGAATACGGCAGCCTTTTTCCTTTACTGCGGCTGTGATATTCCCGGGGAGAGACACCTTGGGTGCGCCATAGGTATAAACAAAGAACACTTCCCGACCTTCGGGAAGGTACTGGCGTGCAAAGTTCACCACGACCGGGCTGAATTTAGAGAAGTAGATGCCAGAGGCGAAGCCGATGCGGTCATACTGGTCCAGACGCACCGCCATGCGGGCGGTTACATCGATCAGATCCACATCGCTGCCCTCTGTCATAGCGTCCAGCACAGATAAGGTATTGCCATGGTGGCAGGAATAGTAGCAGATGGCGGTTTTCATGGGACAGCCTCCTTTTCAACAGTAAATATCATATGAGCAGCCGGCTACCGGAGCGGCGGCGCAAAAAAGCCAGCTTTATTTTATCAGGGTTGCAGGAGAGAAGCAAGGGCGCAATGAGCGGACAGGAAAAAGTTACAAAAAAGTTACAAAAATTTCGGCAGACAAGATGAAAACACCATTTACATAATTCGGCGTTTGTGATAAACTTTGTTCAAATGACGAAACAAAAGGATGACGGTTGACGTCTATCCTATTAAATAGAATTTTGTCGGCAGGAGGAGCGCATGGTACGGCTCATCGACGTGCAGAAGGAATATGATAACGGGACCAAGGCCCTGAAGGGAGTAAACCTGCGGATCGACGACGGAGAGTTTGTCTTTCTGGTGGGACCCTCCGGTTCCGGAAAGTCCACGGTGATCAAGCTCATCACTGCGGAGATCGCCCCTACAGAGGGACGGCTGATGGTGAATGGCTATAACTTGAATAACATCCGTCCAAGGCAGGTGCCCTATATGCGCCGCACTTTGGGCATTATCTTTCAGGATTTTCGGCTGATCGAGAAAAAAACGGTTTATGATAATCTGGCCTTTGCTATGAAGGCGGTAGGGGCCTCCAACCGGGAACTGCGCCGCCGTATCCCCTATGTACTGGAGCTGGTGGGGCTGGAGAAGAAGGGGAAGAACTACCCCGGAGAGCTGTCCGGCGGCGAGCAGCAGCGGGTGGCCATTGCCCGGGCGCTGGTGAATAACCCCAGCATGATCATTGCTGATGAGCCGACGGGAAATCTGGACCCACAGCGTTCCTTGGAGATTATGATGCTGCTGGAGCGCATCAACGAGCTGGGTACCACTGTGCTTGTGGTAACCCACGAGAAGAATCTGGTCAACCGCTTTGAAAAGCGGGTGGTGGCCATCGAAAATGGACGCGTCATCAGCGACGAGACAGGCGGGTATTACAATGTCGAAAAAGTTTGACGCAGGGTATTATCTCAGCGAGGGCTTCCACTCCATCTTTACTCACGGCTTTATGTCCTTTGCCGCCGTGTGCATGATCGTGGCCTGCCTTCTCATTATGGGCTCCTTTACCCTGTTGGCGGTAAATTTAGACCAGCTGCTGGGCAGCTTCGAGGCGGAAAACGAATTTCTGGCCTACATAGACGAGAACTACACAACGGAAGAGGCACAGGCCCTTCAGACGAAGATCGAGTCGATCCCCAACGTTAAGCAGGCCATCTTTGTCACCCGGGAGGAGGCCCTCCAAGAGTATAAAGAGGGGCGGGCGGATAACTCCCTGCTGGATCAGATGCCGGCTTCGGCGCTGCGGGACCGCTATCGCATCCACGTTGCGGATATCGAACAGATGTCCTCTACGGTGGAGGCGGTAAAGGGCATCGAGGGCGTGGCCAATGTGCGGGCAGCCATTGACATTGCGAATGGCTTTGTCCTGGCACGGAATATCGCCACCGGCGTGGCGGTGATCCTGGTGGGCATTTTGCTCATCGTTTCTCTGTTTATTATCTCCAATACCATTCGTCTGGCCACCTTCTACCGCCGGGAAGAGATCGCTATTATGAAGATGTGCGGCGCAACGGACGCTTTTATTCGCTGGCCCTTTGTGGTAGAGGGTATGATTCTGGGCCTTCTGGGCGCCGTCCTGGCCTTTCTGGCCCAGTGGGGCGTATACGAGATAGCGGTAAAGCTGATCGTTCAGAACAATGGCCTGTCCCCCATGGTGATGCTGCCATACGGCGAGATGGCCCCCAATATCCTGGGCGCTTTCTGCGTTACAGGTTTTGTGATCGGCGTGGGTGGTTCTCTGCTGGCCATCCGTAAATTCCTTCAGGTGTGAGGTGAGGAAAGTGAAGCGACAAAAGATGCAGAAGATGGTGGTTTCTGCTCTGGCGATCCTGCTGGTGCTGCTGATGCTGCTGCCTATGGTGGCAAATATTTTCTTGTATTGACCGGCCTGCTCTCCGCAGCTTGGAAGGAAGGGCCGGAGAGACGAGTAAGGATAGAGAAACCGCAAATTCAGTAAGGGGACCGCTATGAAAAAACAAAAAACGATCCTGCGCAGGCTGTTGGTGTTTGTGCTGGCCCTGGCATTGCTGATGCCCGTGGCCGGTCCGGCCCTGGTGCCTTCGGTGGCCGCTGTGACCCAGCAGGAAATTGATAAGCTGAAGAAAAACGCCAATGACATTGCGGCGAAAAAGAAGGATATTCAGAATCAGCTGAAGTCCATCCGGGCGGACAAGAGCAAGGCACTGAACAGCAAGGAACTGCTGGAGGACCAGATCGACCTGACCCAGAAGGAGATCGACAACATCCAGGCCCAGATCAACGCCTACGGCGTGCTGATTGCGGAGAAGGAGGGCCAGCTGACCCAACTGGAGGCCCAGGAGGCGGAGCAGTATGATCTGTTCTGTCAGCGGGTGCGCTATATGGAGGAGGAAGGGGATGTCTCCTATTGGTCCATTCTGTTTTCCTCTAAGTCCTTTGCCGATCTGCTGGATAACTTCATGATGGTGGAAGAAATCATGGAGTATGACAACAAAGTGATGGACGATCTGCTGGCCCTGGAAAAAAAGATTCAAGATGAAAAGACAGAGGTGGAGCAGGCCAAGAAAGAGGAAGAGGCCGCTAAGGCGGAGCAGGTGGCCAAACGCACAGAACTGAAAAGTCAAACGGACGAGGTGGATTCCCTGATCAAGGAGATCAGCAGTCAGGAGAGTGTGTTGGCCCAGGCAGAGAAGGAATTAAAGGCCGCCGCCAACGCCGCCGACGCTGAGATCCGGAGAAAGGAAAAGGAGTTGGCCGCTCAGATCGCCAATGTGGTCAGCGAGTCGGGCTTCCAGTGGCCTCTGCCCGCGGGGTATAACACTCTGACATCCCTGTTCGGTTCCCGCATCCATCCTATTACTAAAAAAGCGAATAATCACACGGGAATTGATATCCCCGCCCCCGGCGGAACCGCCATTTATGCGGCCAAGAGCGGCGTGGTCATTACCTCGGTGAAGAAGGGGTCCTACGGCAACTATGTGGTGGTGTCCCACAGCGACGGCACCTCGACGCTCTATGCCCACATGAGCAAACGGGCGGTGAGCGAGGGAGCCACGGTGAAGCAGGGACAAGTCATCGGCTATGTGGGTACGACGGGCTCCTCTACCGGAAACCACCTGCACTTCGAGGTCCGGGTGAACGGCACCCGGAAGGATCCGGTGAACTACTTCAAGGACAAGACCCTGTATGTCACCTCCGGCGGCAAAAAAACCACGCTTTCGCATTAAAAAACAGAACCATAAACTGCTCCCCCTCCGCATACCCTGTGTGCGGAGGGGGTGTTTTGTTGCTGGGACGTTTGTGGGAATCCGACGGCGGCCGGGGACAGGTCCGGCGCGGGGAGGTGCAGGACCTGCCCGTTCTGGAGTGCTGGGTGGACCTGAACGGCCGGTGGGGGAAGCACCGGGCGGAGAAGGCCCTGCGCCGCCTGGCCAGACGGGGCGCGGACCGGGTCCTTTTGCCCCAGGGTTTTCCATGGCCGGAACTTGCAGAGCAGCTGGGACTGTCCGCCGTTGAGGAGACCCCCTTGATCCACGCGATGGCAGCGGACCTGGCATTGGCGGCTTTGGACCGCGGGGGAGTAGAGCGGAACAGAGCCTGTGTGGCCCTGTCAGGGCGGCCCGGGGCAGGGGAGATGGTCCGGGCCGCTTGCCGGCTCTGCGGACAGGTGCGCCAGTTGGTTCTGCCCCCCGGAGAACTGGCGGATCGGCTCCGGTGGGAGTACGGCATCCCGGTTCTGCCGCCGGGCAGCCCGGCTCATGCGGCGCTGTTATTTCAGCGGGAGAGCGGCGCGAATTCCCAGTGTCTCCTGCGCCTTTGGGCGGGAGAGGCGGGACTGAACGGCCTGACCATCCGGTGTCCGGCGCTGCCGGAGGGGGAGCGGGAGGACCTCTTTTTGATCTCGGCCCTGTATCAGGCGGGAAAACTGGGCTGTCGTGACTTGAAAGTGCTTGACAAGGGCAGACAAGAACATCTATAATAGCAAATACTGCATTCCCATACCCGTCGCCGGTTTTTCGGAATAGATACGGGCGGGACACGCCAGCAAATAGCGGAAAGGTGTGGAATATTTCATGGCGAAAGAATTTAAGTTGAGTCCCCAGCGGCTGAAGGAGCTGCAGGAGGAGATCGTCTATCTGAAAACAGTGCGCGAAAAGGAAGTGGCCGAGCTGATCAAAGAGGCCCGCTCCTTCGGTGACCTGTCTGAGAACAGCGAATACGACGAGGCAAAGACGGAGCAGGGCAAGCTCTACTCCCGTATTGCCGAGGTAGAGAATATCCTGTCCAACTACGTGGTCATCGAAGAAGATGAGAACGCAGGCAACGACATCCGTCTGGGTTCTACCGTCACCGTTCTGGATAAGGAATTTAACGAGGAACTGACCTATAAGATCGTAGGCTCTCAGGAGGCGGACCCCATCAACGGCGCCATCTCCGAGGACTCCCCCTTTGGCAAGGCACTGCTGGGCAAGGCAGAAGGTTCCGATGTGACTGTGGACGCTCCTGCCGGCCCTGTGGAGTATAAGGTGCTGAAGGTAGAGCGCTGATCCGGAAAGAAACCAAAGATTGGAGTGGTCATCATGGCCGAAAAGAATAATCAGCCGGCGGAGCAGGAGGTCAATCTCTCCCAGCTGCTGCAGATCCGCCGGGACAAGCTGAAGCAGCTGCAGCAGGAGGGGAACGATCCCTTCCAGCTTACCCGTTATGTGGTGGACAACGATTCCGCCAACATCAAGGCCAACTTCGACGCCCTGGAGGGGCAGGAGGTCTCTGTTGCCGGCCGCCTGATGAGCAAGCGCGGCATGGGCAAGGTGTCTTTCTGCGACCTGCAGGATAAAACCGGCCGTATCCAGCTGTACGCCCGCCGGGATGAGATGGACGAGGCGGAGTATGCCCGGTTCAAGAAGTATGACATCGGCGACATTGTGGGCGTCAAGGGTGTGGTGTTCCGTACCCAGCGGGGTGAGATGTCTGTCCGCGCAGTCAGCGTCACTCTGCTGTCCAAGTCTCTGCTGCCCCTGCCGGAGAAGTTCCACGGCCTGACCAACACTGAACTGCGGTTCCGTCAGCGTTATGTGGACCTGATCGTCAATCCCGAGGTGAAGCGGAACTTCGTCATCCGCTCCCAGTTCATCAAGTTTATGCGCCGCTATCTGGATGACATGAACTATATTGAAGTGGAGACCCCTGTTCTGAACACCAT
>CAJMQD010000046.1 GCA_905215425.1 uncultured bacterium | reverse complement strand
AAAGTCCTGCTGACGCTGTTTTGGTGCGAAGAAAAACTGATGCTGGCATTTCTCCTGGATAGCAAGGCGATGGACAATACCGTAGCTGCCATGAACCGATTGGAGGATATGCTGGGAGATGCTCTGTTTAACAGAATGCTGCCGGTGATTCTCACAGATGACGGAACGGAGTTTGCGGATCCGGAGTTGTTTGAATACCGGCAGGATGGTACTCGCCGTACCCACCTTTTCTACTGCCAGCCACGCTGTTCTGACCAGAAGGGCGTCATAGAAAAGAACCATGAGTATATTCGATATATCGTTCCCCACGGCACCTCTCTGGACGGCTTGACGCAGGAGAAGGTAGACTTAATGATGAGTCACATCAACAGCACAAAGCGGCCCGGACTGGGCAACAGAACGCCGATAGAAGTGGCCATGGAGCGATTTGGGACCGAGACAATCCGGAGGATGGGTTTAACCCTGATACCACCGGATGATGTGAATTTAACCGCAAAGTTAGTCAAGTAAACAAGCCGATTCAGACAGGAGGGTACACATATACTCCCCCCGAAAGACCGGAAGTTACTCTTGCAAACCGTATTTTCCGGGCTGTACCATTGTGCGGCCTTTTTTACGCCAGTTTTTTGATTTTGACCCCATGCGCCGCTGAAAATGCGGATTTTTCCGGTTCCCTATGACGGCAAATGTGGCAAACCGGAAGTTAGTCTTGCAATTTTTGCGAGAAAAAGCCAAACACGAAGTTAGTTTGGCATTCAACCCGGATGTATTTTTTCCTATTTGGTATGGAACATTTCCCTATATTTTTCGTCTACTAATATAATAGTATACCCATGAGTACAATATCAGATTTTATTAGGAGGTATCGGCATGAAACGCAAACTGTTATCTCTGGCATTGGCCTTCGTTATGGCCTGTTCGCTGGTCGTTCCCGCTGCTGCACAGTCGGCGAATGAGCGGTTGTCCACCGTAACGGCCCAGGTCAAAAGGACGCTTGGCCTGGATACGACCCCCTACACGGAATTCTACGGGAACCTGCGCGAGGAGATTCTGGCGCCCACCTGGGAGCTGGAGTGGAACGGTTCTGCCGGAAACCTCTCCATTTCTGCCACCGAAGATGGCAAAATCCTCAGCTACCATGTCTACGAAAATCATGAGGAACCCCGTTCCGGCGCTTTTGCCCCGAGTTTTCCCGCCGGCAGCAGGGATGCCGCCCGCGGCGCGGCCATGGACTTTATGGACAAGGTTCTGACTGCAAACGAAAGCCTCGTGATCGAGGACCGCGGAACGGATGGGCTGAACACCACAAGCTACCGGTTCCGGGGCGAAGTCCTTATAAACGGCCTCTCCGCAGGGCTCACGTACAACATTTCCGTCCGGTGCAAGGACAACAAGATTATGTCTTTCTACCGTGACGATCTGAATGGGGCAGTCATTGGCGGCATCCCCTCCGCCACGCCAAAGATCCTGCCCGACCAGGCTGGCAAAGCGCTGCGCGAAACGCTGGCGCTGCGGCTGGAATATGTTCTCGAGCAGGAGGACGGCACAAAGGCTGTCCTGCGGTATCTGCCGGAATACGGCGACGACTACTATGTGGACGCCGCCACCGGCAAGCTGGTGAATCTGACGGAGTTGGAGCAGGATGTGACCAAAGGCGAGCCGAGGGCTTCCGCCGGCAGCGATAATGCTACCACAGAAGATGCCGCCCCAGAGGCGGGGCTGACAGACGCCGAGCAAAGCGGCGCGGCGTTGCTGGAGGGCGCGCTGACGCGCGATGAGCTGGACGCCAAGGCGCGCGCCATCACGGAACTCGGGCTGAAAGCCTATACCCTCTCCGCCGCAAACTACACCGTTCCAAGAGAAAACGATGATGACGATGCCGTCACAGCGACCCTGTGCTATGGCCGGCAGGTAAATGGCGTCTCTTGGCGCCGTACCGTCGTCATGGATGCCAAGACCGGCCAGCTTCTTCGGGTCAGCAGCTCCGCGTGGATGCCGGATGAGGCGGTTACCCGCTCTGTGAATGCGGATGCCGCCGCAAAAACTGCCAAGGCATTTTTGGACAAACAATGCGGCGCGCAATTCGCCAAGACCGGGCTGTATGACAGCTTGGATGCCATGGAGCAGGAATGGCAGATTTCCCACACCTTTACCTTTGCGCAAAAGGCTAACGGCTATTTCTTCCCAGCCAACAGTATCCAGGTGGGGGTAGACGCCACCGACGGCTCCATCAGCTACTACGAGAAACAGTTTGATGACGCTGTGACCTTTGATACGGAAGCGGGCATCATTACCGCAGAGCAAGCGCTGGATGCATGGCTCAATACCTATACGGTCGATCTCCAGTATGTGTCGGTTCCCACCGCCGTGGACTATTCCAAGCCGGAATACGCGCCACTGAAGGACTATGGGATCGGATACCTCTATAAGCTAGTGCTGGGCTATCAACTGGAGCGGGAAACTTCTTTTGCGGGGATTGACGCCAAGACCGGGAAACCGGTAGAGCACAGTTGGGCAGGCGAGGATGATGGCATTTCATACAGCGACCTTGCCGACCACTGGGCGAAATCGAAGGTTGAGGCTCTGGCAAAGTACCGCGTGGGCTATACCGGCGGGAAATTTGAACCCAACCGCGCGCTGACCCAGTTGGATCTGATCGCGCTGCTGGCCAGCACCGAAGGATACCTGTACGACGCAGGTCAGGAAGGGGCCGCCGACCGGCTGTATGAAGTTGCCTATGAGATGGGCTTGCTTCAGAGGGCCGCGCGCAAGGATACCGCCATCCTCAGCCGGATTGACACGGTGCGGATGATTCTGGACGCCATGGGATATGGCCCGGTTGCACGGCTGAACGGCATCTTCCATACGAAGTTTGCCGACCAGGGCAGCATTCCCGCAGCGGATCTCGGCTATGCGGCGCTGGCCCAGGGGCTTGGGATGGTTGCTGGAGAGCCCGGTGGATACTTCCAGCCCCTTGCCAACGCAACACGCGCACAGGCCGCCACGATGCTCTATAATCTGATGGCTCATTGATACATAAATCCTGTATGGCCAACGCGAATGATTCTGCTTGAAAGGGAAAGATAGCGTTCCATCAAGAAAACGGTGTAACTCCGAGAGTCGGGGTTACACCATTTCTTTTTCCGCTACCATACCTGTTTAGAGGATCCCCGTCGGCAGCCATTATTTTTATGTGGCATTCTCTGCACGGTCTGGATTCTAAAGCAATCATATGGTATGATTTTATCAGAATAGAGGGAGGGTTAGGATGTGTAAATGGATACACCGATTGAAAGCATATTCGCACACATCGTCGCATCCATTCAGGCCGCTGGGTATGATCCATACGCCCAACTGTATGGATATCTCAAAACCGGCAATGAGTCCTTTATCACCCGCACAGGCGACGCGAGAAATATAATAAAGCAATTCAGCCGTGAGAAGGTGCAGCATTATACTGAGAAGCTGCTCAAATAAAATCCAATGTTCATATCGACGACAGCGAGGGTTTGCATATGCTCCACTGGCTACATATCGTAGTAAGCAATGCCAAGGCATTTCTCTTTCTATTTTTACGAAACTTATTCTACTTGACCTCTATGAAAGGCCAGGGAAACATCTTTTAACGGTATTTAGCAGGCAAATGATAGGGACGGTCGAAGATGAGCGGAAGGCATAATTCAAATCTGCCCTGCGGAAATCTTCCAGCAAACGGTTGTGTACCAAGCGCTTGAAGCTGTTTGGGATACATCCACATCCCACTGTATGGGCTCCATGCCGATGGAGCGGATCGCAGTGATCACGTTATTGTCATACTCTCCATAAGGCGGCCGGATCAGGGTGGGACGCACGCCGGTCACCGCCTCGATCTTGTCGTTGCAGGCCTCCACATCGGCAATGATCTCCTCTTTGGAGAGCTGCGACATATGGGCGTGATCGTTGGAGTGGTTCATCACCTCGTGCCCGGCATCATGGAGCGCCTTGACCGATTCGGGGTATTTATCCACCCACGAGCCTACCACAAAAAACGTTGCCTTGACGTTATACTTGCCCAGGATGTCGATAAGCTGCTGGGTATCCTCATTGCCCCAGGCTGCGTCAAAGGAGATGGAGAGCATCTTCTGATCCCGCTGGACGCAGTAGATGGGCAGTTGCCGGTCGGTGGCATAGGCGCTGACCGCCGCAGGATAATTGACCACATAGAACATGGCCGCCGCCGCCAGGGCGCAGGCCAGGGCGGTCAGGCGCTTTCGCTGGAGCAGGAACACTTTCATAGCTGGACCTCCTAAACTTCGTTTGCTCCATCTTATGAAAGACAAGGCCGGTTCAGAAGAATGCGGCGGCAGAAAGGCGGGACAGCGCCAGGGCCAGCAGGATGCTTCTTCCCGCATGTCTCATGATCGTTTCCCCCCTGTGCTCCAATTCCTTCCTTGTAACGGAAACAGGTCGGACATACAAGTCCGTGGAACCCTCCGGCAGGGATTACCGGCTATGTATCCCCCAACTCCACCGGCTCCAGCTTCATCACGGACACCTCGTAGGCCACCCGCTGCTGACTGACACCGTCCTCAACCTTGGTGTAGGAGCGGCTCTGCAGCCGTCCGGCAAGGCGCACCCCGTCCCCCACCTCCAGCCCGGCGCAGCGCTGGGCCAGCCCGCCCCAGGCGATGCAGGGCAGATAGTCCGCCCGGCCATAGCGGCGGTTGACCGCCAGCATCAAATCGCAGATCTCCCGTCCCAGCGGGGTGCGGCGGAAGACCGGCGGCTTGCACAGCACCCCCGCCAGCACCAGATCGTTGGCTGGCTCCCCCCCGCCCTTCCGCAGGGAGCGGGCATACAGAGTGATGACCAGCCGGCTGCCCCGGCCGCTCTTATTGTTGAAGGAGCGCACTTCCCCCTCCACCTCCAGCGGTGTGCCGGCCGCCACGGGACATTGCTCCAGCAGCGGCCGGGCCGCGATGACGTTTACCCGGTCCTCCGAGCCGGAGAGCCGCAGCACCGAAAGCGGAAAGGTCTCGTAAGCCACGCCGTGATTCTCATGGGAAAGGGTGGGCGCCGCCGCCGCCACGCCCCGCAGCAGCGCCCGGTTCTCATTCCAGCCAGTTTGCATATCCATCCACGCTCCTGTGCATTGCTTTTTTGTTCACTGTGGCATGTATATGCGGGCATGTCCGCGGCTATGCCGCGCTCCGGGCCCACCCCGGCACAAATCCGCCCCCATCCCCCGCGACTCACGCGCGAGACGGGGGCGGCGCCCGGTGCGTACGCTTACCGCTCGGTGACGGGCTTGGCCTTTTCCTTGGCGGTTTTGGGCCTGCCCTGGAGCTCCGGCACGGGGGGCGCTTCGTTCCGGGGCTTTTCATGGGTGCGCTCGGGACGCTTCATGCCTTGCTTTGCCATAGGGGCACCTCACACATCGTTATTGGGCAGCGACTGCTTCTTTGCATTGGGATTCTGGTTCTGGTTCTCCCGGGTCAGCGGGGTCTGCCCGTTGCACTTCTTTCTTCGTGCCGTCTTGTTGTCGGGCTGGCTGTCCTTTGGCATAGGGCGCTTCCTTTCTGTGCTGTGCTACGCCTGTTCCTGCCAGTTGGCGGGGTAGACGAAGTACAGGAATCGGGCATGGCCCGTGACGGAAAACTGGATGGAGCTGTCCTTGGGGATATAGATCACCTCGCCCGGACCGGCGCTGACGCGTTCTCCGCCGATGAGCACGTCCAGTCTTCCGCTGATCACGTAGTCCATCTCGTCGTAGCGCAGGGTCCAGGGGAACGTGGTGTCGGTCATCTCCATGATGCCCGCCCCCAGGCGCGGGCTCTCCTGGAGGGAAAACAGATCCCGGGTATAGACCCGGTGGCGGGGGTCGCCCGTGTCCATGCGATGCTCCTCGGAGACCGGCAGGTCGGGTACCCGGACGGCACGCACGCCGTGGGCGCCCCCGCCCAGCTTTTCCAGTAGCACCTGGCGCACCAGCGCCTCCAATGCATTCTTATCCATTCCGTTCCTCCCGGCCGTCCTTGCCTGTGAGGAGCATGGCCACGATCACACCGCCGACGCCGCCCACCAGCTTGCCCACGATCATGGGAAAGATCATGGTGGAATCAAACCCGGCGGTAAAGCCCAAATGGTCTCCGAAGACAAAAGCCGCGGACACGGCGAAGGCCACATTGATGACCTTGCCCCGCTTGTCCATATCGGCCATCATACCGAACATGGGGATGTTGTTGGCCAGGGTCGCCACCATTCCGGCGGCCGCCACATCGTTCATACCCAGCAGCCGCCCCAGCTTGAGCAGGGGCTTCTGAAACACCTTGGTGATGACGAAGACCAGGGGAAACGCGCCCGCCAGCACCACTGCGATATCGCCCACGATGGCGACGCCCTCTTCGATGGGGTTCATGCCCGGGATAATGGTGAGGGGGGTGAGCTTCTGGATGATGGCGGCGGCCAGCCCGATGGTGATGATGATGACGATGATCTTGCCGAAAACCTGAAAGCCCTTGACCATTCCATTGGGGATCAGCCAGAGGCCCAGGGCGATGAGCGCCGCGAAGAGAACGATGGGGATCAGGTTGCGCAGCACCATCCCCACCGGGAAGCCCGCCACCAGGCCGCCCACAAAGCTGCCCACCGGGACGGCCACCACGCCCGCCAGCACGCCGGTAGCCAGATACCTGCGGTCCTCCGCGCGGATGATGCCCAGCCCCACGGGGATGGTGAACACGATGGTGGGCCCCAGCATAGAGCCTACGATCAGCCCGCCGAACTGTCCGGCCTGCTTGGTGAGGGCCAGCTCCTGGGCCAGGGGCGCACCGCCCATATCATTGGCCAGAATGGTTCCCGCGAACATGGCCGGGTCCGCGCCCAAGAACTGATAAAACGGGACCACCACAGGGCTCAGCAGACGGGCCAGCACCGGGGCCAGGCAGATGATACCCACCATGGACAGGGCCAGGGAGCCCATGGCCAGGATGCCCTCCTCGAACTTCTCCCCCAGC
>CAJMQD010000045.1 GCA_905215425.1 uncultured bacterium | reverse complement strand
AAAGCCGCAGATCACAAAGTAGCTCACGGGGAGAAAGGCCCCTAAAATGCGTCCGGTGGTGTCGGTGCCCGTCATGGCGATGATCACGCCCAAACAGACCAGAAAATTACACAGGACAGCCAACACAAAGGCATTCTGGAAGGGGAGGGTGCATTTTCCTGCGGCAAGCTTCATGGTGAAAACCGCCAACTGTCCGCCGGAGTAGTTCATTTGGCCAAACCATGCACAGCCGGCGGCAACCAGCAGCGCCCCGGCAAAATTGGATACATACACGATTGCCCAGTTGCGCAGCATTCCGGCTAAGGTACACCGGTGGTCTAACAGCGAGATGGTAATCAGACAGTTGCCGGTAAACAGCTCTGCGCCGGACATGACCACCATGGCCAGACCGAAGGGGAAGAGCAGACCGCACACCAAGCGGGCGGTCCAGGGGTCGGAGATGCCGTAGGCCGCGGTGTTCGTGGCGGCGGAGCCCAAGGCGATCAATGCTCCGGCCAGAAGCCCCAACAGGATCAATTGTGAGGCGGGACGCTTGGCCTTAACGGAGCCTGCCGCAGCATAGGCGGCCGTTACTTGGGCAGGGGAGAGAAAGTTGGTATCGATGAGGAGCCTCCTCCTTTCTGGCATTAAGCCATGCGGTCAAAGGCCTGATACTGCTTTTTGATCAGGTCGATAAAGGTGCGGGCAGCGGGGGAGAGGAAGGCGTTTTTCTTGTATACCACGGTAAGATTTGCGGTGATGGGAGGCTCGCCGATGGTAAAGAAAGCCAGCTTGTCCACGTAAGAGGCCCGGAGCAGACCGGTCTCGAACAGGAAGATAACGCCCATTTTTTCTGCCGCCAAATTGATAGCGGTGGTGTTGTTGGTCGTGATCAGAATATCTCTCGGCTCCAAATTGTGCGAAGAGAAGGCGTTATACAGAAGCTTGGAGACCCACCAGTCGGAGGGCAGCATAATAACCCGCTCCTGTCCCAGCTTGGACAGATCAAAGTGCTGGGGGGCAGTGAACGGACTGTCGATCCCCTGCACCAGGGGATGGTCCTTGTGGATGCCCATAAGTACCCGCTCGTGAATCACCTGCTCGTAGGTCAGCTCTGAAAGATTCAGCGGGATAGGCATCAGACAGAAGTCCGTAGTTCCGTCCAGGGCCAGAGAGGACAACTCGGGAATGGGCCTTTCGTGGAGAACCAGATGGACGTCGGGATAATATTCGGTGAACTGCGGAAGAATATCGGGCAGAATCACAGAACCCCGCCAGGGGGAGATGCCGATATGAAGCTCAGGGCGCTTACGGTCCTGCAGATCGCGCAGATCGCTCTCCAGCTGCCGGTTCAGATAGGCTTGCCGCTCCAGGTAGGCCTGGAACAGGGCGCCGGCCTGCGTCAGCTGCAGGGGGGAGCGAGAACGGTCTAACAGGGTGACACCCAGATTGGATTCCAGCTTGGCCAGATATTGGCTGAGATAAGGCTGAGAGAGATACAGCTTCTCCGCCGCACGGGAGATACTGCGTTCTTTGACAATGGTCAAAAAGTACTCCGGATTTTTTAAATACATGACACGCAAACTCCTGTTCTATAATTCCTTCACTATAACTATAATAACATAAAAACAATAGGGTGCAAGTTTTTTTTAGAATTTCTTGTCAAGACTTCGTTAAGGAAAAATGAAGGAAGGGGGGCAGACCACTTGACACAATTGCAGAGGGATGGTAATATACTGTCTTGTAAGCGCAAGGAACGGAAAAGTAGCGCCCACACCGACGGACAGAGAGGAAACGCCACCGACTGAGAGCGGTTCCACGGCAGGAGTGCGTGAAGTGCGTCCGGGAGCGCGGCGGGCAATGCCGTCCGGTTCGACCCCGATAGCGGTCGGAAAAGTGAGAAACAAGAGTGGAACCGCGACCCTGTCGCCTCTTATGCCCATGTGGGTATAGGGGGCTTTTTTGTTTCCCTTGTTCTCGCTGATTCTGGAACAAGGAGGTCCCATGTTCAAAGCATTGGACGAGACGCTGGAGGCCTATCAGCGCCGTGATCCGGCGGCTCGCTCTAAATTGGAGATCCTGTTGCTGTACCAAGGGGTACACGCCATTCTGTTTCATAGGGTCAGCCACTGGCTGTGGTGTCACAGAATGCGCTTTCTGGCCCGCCTGAACTCCCAGTTGGCCAGGCACATAACAGGGGTGGAGATCCACCCGGGGGCAAAGATCGGCCGCCGTTTCGTCATTGACCACGGTATGGGTATCGTGATCGGAGAGACGGCAGAGATCGGGGATGACTGCCTGCTGTACCACGGAGTGACCTTGGGGGGAACGGGCAAAGATAAGGGAAAGCGCCACCCCACCATTGGAAACAATGTCCTGATCGGCTGCGGCGCCAAGATCCTGGGCCCCTTCAAGGTGGGGGACAATGCCCGCATCGCGGCCAACTCTGTGGTGCTCGGTGAGGTGCCGGAGAACGCCACCGCGGTGGGGATCCCGGCCCAGATCGTCCGCATCGCGGGACAGACCACCCACTACGCAGACGAGGTGGATCAGACCAGCGTAAAGAACCCCACTCTGGAGCGGCTGTCAGTTTTGTCGGCCCGTCTGGACTTTATCGAACAGCTTCTGGATGCACAATATCTGTCCTGGAAATGCGAAGAACAAAAGAAAAAAACCGGATTGGTGAGATAAAATAATCGCTCCGCCGGAAGAAAGGATAATCAATATGTTATTATACAACTCGGCCACCCATAAGAAAGATGAATTTGTCACCCACACCCCCGGCCATGTGGAGATGTACACCTGCGGCCCTACGGTATACCACTTTGCCCATATCGGCAACCTGCGTTCCTATATCATGGAGGACGTGCTGGAGAAGTATCTCCGCTGGACGGGGTATGATGTGAACCGGGTTATGAACATCACCGACGTGGGCCACCTGACCTCTGACGCGGACGAGGGCGAGGATAAAATGCTGAAGGGCGCCCGCCGGGAGCACAAGACGGTCATGGAGATCGCCAAGTTCTATACGGACGCGTTCTTCTCTGACTGCGCAAAACTGAACATCAAAACGCCTGACGTGGTGCAGCCCGCCACCGGTCTGATCGACGACTATATCAAGATCATCACCCGTCTGCTGGAGAAGGGCTACGCCTATCTGGCCGGCGGAAACGTGTATTTCGACACCTCTAAGCTGGACCGCTACTATGTGTTCAATGACCACGACGAGGATGATCTGGCCGTGGGCGTGCGCGAGGGCGTAGAGGAGGACACCAATAAGAAGAATAAGAACGACTTCGTCCTGTGGTTCACCAAGTCCAAGTTCGAGGACCAGGCCCTGAAGTGGGATTCCCCCTGGGGCGTGGGCTATCCCGGTTGGCACATTGAGTGCTCCGGCATCTCCATGAAGTATAACGGGGAGTACCTGGATCTGCACTGCGGCGGCATTGACAATGCCTTCCCCCACCACACCAACGAGATCGCCCAGTCTGAGTCCTATCTGGGTCACCCTTGGTGCCCCCACTGGTTCCATGTGCATCATCTGAACACCAACCACGGCAAAATGTCCAAGTCCAAGGGCGAGTTCCTTACCGTCTCTCTGCTGGAGGAGAAGGGTTATGATCCCATCGTTTACCGCTTCTTCTGCCTGCAGTCCCACTACCGCAAGAGCCTGGTGTTCTCCTGGGAGAACCTGGACAATGCCACTGCGGCCTTCAATAAGCTGATCGCCAAGATCGCCGCGCTGAAGCCCGGCGAGGGTGAGGTGGACCAGGCCGTTCTGGCGGAGTATAAGGAGAAGTTTGACCAGCAGCTGGGCAACGACCTGAACACCTCCATGGGTGTTACCGCCGTGTACGACGTGCTGAAGGCCAAGACCAACGACGCCACCAAGCTGGCCATCCTGGACAGCTTTGACCAGGTGCTGAGCCTGTCCCTGCTGGAGAAGGCCGACAAGGTGCGCCAGGAGCAGGCCAATGCCAAGACCAACGCCTCTGCCGGTTACGCCATTACCGGTGAGGGCGACCCCGCGGTGGACGCTCAGGTTCTGGCCCGGTATCAGGCAAAGAAGACCAAGAACTTTGCTGAGGCTGACCGCATCCGCGACGAGCTGAAGCAGCAGGGCATTGAAATTACCGACGTGCCCGGCGGCGCGGTTTGGAAGCGCATCTAAAAGAAAAGAGCATAACAAAACGGGTCGTCCGGCTGGACGGCCCGTTTTTTCATAGTTCTATGGGCGCTGCCCGCCCTGCAGGGGGCGGGCAGAACAAAATTGAGGATCACGGATTGGCTTCTTCCAGGCAGAACATGGGCCGTGCCTCGTCAAAGAGATCAACCATGCCGCAGTAGTTCAGAATTTCGTAGTTGTCCAGCCAGGTCTGAAGTTGCTGATCCAGTTCCTTCCGCTTTTTATACCGGCCGTCATCGGTGAGGATGCCCACGGGAGTGATGGCGGGCAGCTCCTGATACATATCATCCAGGAATTCCATAAATCCGGTCATAGGCAGGCCCGCCAGCTTGGCCGTGAGCACGCCCAGATAGTTGGGGCTGATGGAAACGTCCTGCTGCTCCTCGATGTCGTAATTGGTCCAGATAAAGAAGGGGGTGATGTACTGCTTCATGACCTCCTGCGTGGTACGCTCAGACAGCGCTTTGCCGTACAGCTCTTCATAGAAAGCGTTTTTCAGGGGCGGCTGATGGTCGCCGAAGAGGACCACCATAGTGCGTTCCTCAACCGTGCTGTAATAGTCGATCAGCTCCTTCAGCGCGTCATCGCTGGCCCGGACCAGGGCGAAATACTGCCGGGCAGAGCCGTCCGCACTCTTCAGGGCTTCCGGCAGATCGATGGTGCGCTCCAGATTGTTCCACCCCTGCGTATAGCCGCTGTGGTTCTGCATAGTCACATTAAAGATAAAGCATTTTTTGCCCTCGGCGTTGGCGGCCTGGGTGGTCTCCATGACCTTCTGGTAGTCGGAGTGGTCAGAGATATAGTGTCGGATGAGATAGGGGTCCTCCACATCCTCCTCGTAGAGCTGGTGGTCAAAGTCCAAGTCCTTATAGGCGATGGGGCGATTCCAGCCGGAGGACTTATAGGGGTGGAAGGCGGTGGTTTCGTACCCTGCGCTCCCCGCCAGCGCAGCCAAAGAGGGCATATTTTCTTTCACATACAGCTGGTAGGCCACGGTGTGGGGCGGCTGGAACAGGGTAGAGAAGCCAGTGAGGTATTCAAACTCCACGCTGGCGGTGCCGCCGCCGGTGACCGGGGAATACATCCAGCCCTTCACCGTGTTCTCCGTCAGGCTGTGCAGGAAGGGAGTGGGATCCTCTGAGGGGTCCAGACTGTCGAAGATGGTGAGATCGGCGAAGGATTCGTTCATAATGACGACCAGGTTGACCGGCTGCTTGGACTCGTCTCCATCCTGTCCCGGATACTGCTCCGCCAGTTCCAGCACCGTGTCGCGGGAGTATCCGTCGGGCTTTTCTACGCTGCTGTACCGCAGGGCCACTGTAAAATTCAGCAGGAAGCCGTTGCGCTGGGTGACCCACTGCTGGGTATAGATGTCTAAGGCGGGGAGCATCCCGGTTTTAAAGAAGGCAAAGGAGTATCCCAGGATCAGCACCCATAAGAATCCGGACAGGGGCCTTGGCAGCTTGTCCCGCCGGCGGCGGATGGGACAGACCCACACCAGGAACAGAAAGGCGGTCAGCAGGATCAGGGCCTGTTCCATCTCCAGATCTATGGAGTAATCGAAACCGCCAGCCACATTGGCCGCCGTGTGCCATCCGGCCACATCGGCAGGGAAGAGGATGCGCCCGCGGAAGCGCAGCACATAGTGGTTGACCAGACCGAAGGCGAAGGACAGGAGAGCCCCGGCGGTGCTGGCCCACTGGTTCCGTCCCAAAATCAGGCGGCAGAGGAAAAACAGCAGGTAGTACCAGATCAGGTTCATCAGCACCTGCCAGGCGTACAGGTCGTTAAACACATCGTTGCCGTTAAGAATTTCTACCATCCAGAAGGAGAGCCAGGGCCCCAAGAGAAAGACCAGGCGGGCGGCCCAACGGCCGGGATACTGACGCATATTCTGTAAAAGGCGGGGAAAACAGTCCCCGTAAATCAGTTTTCTCATTGTTTCACCGTACCTTAAAATGCTGCTGAAAAGAGAGAAGGGTGCACAGCAGACTACGACTATCATAATAACCGACCACTCAAAATGCAAGAGTCGGGAGGAAAAATTAAGAAAGATACAAGAAATCTGTCTTATGATAAGGAATAGACGGGATAGGCGAAAAAAAGTTCCAGACCTGCGGGAAAACAGAACTGAATATTCGAATAATAATGAATATATGAAAACTTGGAAAAATGGTGAAAATAGCGGAAAAATGCTAAAAAAACTAACATAATCGAAATTTAAAACATACAGAAGCGGTAGGGTAAAGGGGAAAAGTCAAAAACAAATGACAAAACAACCAAAAAACACGAAATAAAATCCGGTTTTTTCCCACTGAATTACGGTTGACTTTGTATATTTAACCGGAGTATACTGAGTCATGCTCAAGGCAAGCACTTGAGATGCTCTTGCAAAATAAGTAAACTAATAAACTGAAAAGGAGTTTTCAAGATGAAAAAGATTCTTGCTATGACCATGGCTCTGGCCATGATGCTGTCCCTGGCCGCCTGCGGTAAGAAGGATGAGCCTTCTGTCTCCGGCAGCACCTCCACTTCCGACGGCAACTCTGTTTCCACCTCTGCCTCCAACGGGGCCAATTTTACCACGGTGACGGCCGGTAAGCTGACCATGTCCACCAACGCCTCCTTCCCTCCCTACGAGATGGTGGCTGATGACGGCTCCTTCGAGGGCATCGACGTAGAGGTGGCCGGCGCCATCGCCGAGAAGCTGGGCCTGGAGCTGGTGGTGGATGATATGGGCTTTGACGCCGCCCTCACCGCCGTCCAGACCGGCCAGAGCGACATCGCCATGGCGGGTATCACCGTCACCGAGGAGCGCCAGGAGGTCATGGACTTTTCTGAGTCCTACGCTACCGGTATCCAGGTGGTCATCGTCAAGGAGGACTCTCCCATTGAGACAGTGGACGATCTG
>CAJMQD010000044.1 GCA_905215425.1 uncultured bacterium | reverse complement strand
TACAGCTCCTCCCCGGGGCTATGTAACGCTGCACTATGATTGTCCCACGGGGCGGCGGAGTTTATACCAGCCGTGCAAAACTCTGCCGTACCTTTCCGCCCCCGGACCGGCGTCCGGTGCTCCACACCATCCTATGCCCGCAGCGCGGCAGTGGTCACACCCGCTGCCCGTTCCGCAGATATACCCGGGGCACCCGGGGATTCACGTCGCACATCAGCTCATAGGGGATCGTACCCGCCAGGGCGGCGGCCCGCTCCAGCAGATGGCCGTCATACACCGTGGCTACATCCCCTGCGGCCGCATCGGGCAGATCTGTCACATCTACCATGCACATATCCATGCACACCCGGCCCACAACGGGGCACAGATGCCCCCTGATGCGCATTTCCATGCGCCCGGACAGCGCCCTCGGGTACCCGTCTCCATAGCCGATGGGTACCACGGCCAGCTTACTGTCCCGCTGGAGGACCTGGGTGCAGCCGTAACTCACCGGCGTCCCCTTGGGCAGGGCACGGACCGCCGCCACCCGGCTTTTCAGGGTGAGCACCGGCTTCAGTTCGGGCTCATCGCCCTCTCCCATGGGGGAGAAGCCGTACAGGGCCAGTCCGGGCCGGATCATATCCAGATGGGTACAGGGGTACTTTAGAACCGCAGCGCTGGAGGCGCAGTGGCAGATCTCAAATTCGATCCCCCGGGCCTTCAGGGCATCCCGGGCCTCTAAAAATTTAGTGAACTGGGCCATGGTATACGCTTCGTCCCCGTCGGCGTTGGCCAGGTGGGTGAACAGGCCCTCCACCCGGATTCCCGGCAGGGCCAGAAGGGCCGCAATGTCGTCCAGCACCCGGCTGTTATCCTCCCCCTGCCGCCAGAGAAACCCAAGGCGGCTCATCCCGGTGTCCAGCTTCACATGTACCGTGATGGTACAGCCCGCAGCCACAGCGGCGGCGGACAGGATCTTTCCGCTGTCCAGATCCTCCACCATCTGGGTCACCCGGTACTCCGCCAACATGGGGGCCAGCTGGGCGGGCACCTGCCCCAGACACAGGATCGGAATGGTCACGCCGGCGCGGCGCAGCTCCGCTGCCTCGTCGATGCAGGCCACCGCCAGCATCTCCGCCCCCAGCCGCTGGAGCTCCGGCCCGATATGGGCCGCCCCGTGGCCATAGGCATTGGCTTTGCACAGGCCCAGAAAGCGGCAGCCCGCCTCCGTCTCTCCCCGAAGGGTCTTGTAATTATGGTCCAGGGCGTCCAGATCGATCTCCGCCCATGTACGCATGAAAGTTGTATCGGTCATCGCGGCTTCTCCCGCTCCTTGTTCTGTCATTCTCTCCGCCGCAAACGCGGCAGAGGCGTCGTCTCTATTGTTTTACTTTACCACATCCCGCCCCCGCCGTAAAGCTGTGTTTCAGGCTGTGAACAGGAAATTTTTGCACCGGCATCGGATCACCCGCAGCCCATCCACCAGAATCTCCCCCTCCGTCAGAGCGTGGGTGTCCGGGTGGAACCAGAGCACCGTCTCCACCTCTTGGCCTTCGCCGGCCTCCGGCTGGCCGCAGGCGACCCGCAAGCGGTTCTCCCCCTCCCGCTCCTCTGCGGAACAGGCAGTGATAAAGCCGCTTCGCGCCGCCGCCAGCAGGGCCGGAAAGGCAGACATAGGGGACAGTCCGTCGCGGCTTAGCTCTCCGGTCTCTAAAATCACGCCGTCATACTCCAGCGCGCCCTCTTTCCCCATCGCCCGGGCTGTCACCCCCGCAATCAATTCCGGCGCCGTCACGGTCAGTACGGTCTCCTCCCCGTTCACGGCAGCGTCCAGCTCAAACTCATACACCCGCTGGCCATAATCGGCGGTGACAGACAGCTGGGCTGTACATTTGGTCATGGCCAGATATTCCCCCCGGATGGTCAGGGCCAGTTCCTCCTCCGGACTGACGCTCCCCGCCCCGCTGCAGGCAGGCAGAAACAGCAGCCCCATCATTAGTACGCAAAGCAGCCCCTTGCGCACGGCATTTCCTCCTAATCCTCCTGCCCCTTCAAAACCTCAGGCAGGGCCTCGATCATGTCTCCGGGGAGCATGGCGTATTCCCCCAAACGCCGGGCGCACAGATCCCCGGCCAGGCCGTGGTAATACACCGCCGCCGCGGCCAGGCGGGGCAGGTCGTTTTCCTCCCGGCGCAGCAGCTTCTGTCCCCACAGGGCGGCGGTCATCCCCGCCAGCACGTCGCCGCTGCCCCCCTTGGCCATACCGGGGTTGCCCGTGGGGTTGACCCACACCCGGCCATCCGGGGCGGCGGTCACTGTTCCGTACCCCTTCAGCACCATGGTGCAACGGTGAGCGGCGGCAAATCCTTTTGCCGCTTCCACCCGCTCTCTCACCGGCAAGCCGCACCTGGTCAGCCGGGCAAACTCCCCCTCATGGGGGGTGAGCACTGTGGGGGCCTTCCGCCCATCCAAGACATCTATATGTCCGGCCAGGGCATTTATGCCGTCGGCGTCCAGCACCACCGGGACCTCCAGTTCCTCCAGCAGACGCAGAATCAGCGCTTCCGTCTCCGGTTTTCGTCCCAATCCGGGGCCGATCAGCACCGCGTCACACCCCGCGGCCCGGTCGAGGATCGCTCCGTCATCCTCCGGCAGGGGGAAGGGCATAGCCTCGTCACACTTCACCGCTGCGATGGGGTAGATGTCCCGGGGCACCCCCAGGAACACCAGCCCAGCCCCCGTGCGCAGGGCCGCCCGGGCGGCCAGCACCGGTGCGCCGGTGTAGCCCTCGCTCCCCGCCAGGATCAGCACCCGTCCGAAGTCCCCCTTGTGGGCCTGACGGGGACGACGCGGAAGACGAAACTGAAGCGTATCCGCACTGTTCATCCCTTTCCCTCCTTAAAAATAAGGGGACGCCCCTCCAATGTCATTTCGTTAAGTGGAATCTGTCATTCCGAGGCAGTGACCGACGTCACTGCCGTGGGAATCCGCATCCTCAAAGTTTGAGAAAACGGATTGCCGCGCCAGTTTGCGAACTGGCGCGCAATGACAGGCCCATAACTTAGCGACATTGGACGCAATGCGCCCCCATATGCTATATGATTAAATTTCTTTACTTGAGGAATCCGTTTACGATCTGCTCCTCGGCCTCCCGCTCGGTCAGGCCCAGGGTCTGCAGCTTGATCAGCTGCTCCCCGGCGATCTTGCCGATGGCCGCCTCGTGCACCAGCTGGGCGTCCACGCAGTAGGCGGTGACCTCCGGAATGGCGGCCACCACGCCGTTGTCCATGATGATGGCGTCGCACTCGGAGTGGCCGTAGCACTCACTGTTGCCGTTGATGCGGGCCATAAAGGTCTGCTTGGAGTCCCCCCGGGCCACAGACCGGGAGATCACGTTGGTGCGGCAGCCCTTGCCGTTCAGGTCTACGGTAAAGTCGGACTTGGCTTCCTGCTTACCGTGGGTCATGACCTTCTCTTTAATGATCAGCGTTGCATCGGGGCCCAGATCGGCCTGGGTGCACCGCAGGGTGGAGTCCACACCCTTGATCTGGGTGGTCTCCATCTCCATATAGGAGCCTTCCTCCATGTGGACTACGGTGGTGGGGTTCATCACGTTCTCCCCCCGTCCGTCGCCCTCGCCGTAGTGGCGCTCCACATAGCGCACCCGGGCATTTTTACCCACATAGAAGGTGTGGATGCCGTCGTGACGGGACTCCTGTACACCGCAGTTGTGGATGCCGCAGCCGGCTACGATGGTCACATCGCTGCCCTCGCCTATAAAAAAGTCGTTGTACACCATGTCCTGCAGGCCGCTCTCGCTGAGGACCACGGGGATATGGACCGATTCGTTCTTCGTGCCCGGCTTGATGAAAATATCAATGCCGTCCTTATCGCCCTTGGTGACGATATCGATATTAGCGGTGGTGCCGCGGGCAGCTTTCTTGCCGTTGGCCCGGATATTATAGGCCCCTTCGGGCACATCGTGGAGCTCTGCCACCTTCTCCAGCAGGCTCTTCTGAATGGCGTCGATCATTGCACTTTCTCCCTTCTCACTGGATCTTATCTGCCAGCGCGCTGCACACGGTGGGGGCCGCCAGCAGCTCAGGCAGGATCTGCTCCCGTTTACCGTCCTGCTTTACCTGCCCGTCGGCCAGCACGATGACCCGGTCGGCAATATTCAGGATACGCTCCTGATGGGAGATAATGATAATGGAGCCATTGATTTTTTCATGCAGGTGCTCGAACACCTTGATCAGGTTGCTGAAGGACCACAGATCGATCCCCGCCTCCGGCTCGTCAAACAGGGACAGCTTGGTGGCCCGCGCCATGATCATGGCAATTTCGATCCGCTTGGCCTCGCCGCCGGACAGGGAGGTGTCCAGTTCTCTGTCAATATAATCCTTGGCGCACAGGCCCACCTCAGACAAGTAGGAGCAGGCCTCCGCCACCCCGATGGGCCGCCCGGCGGCCAGGGTGATCAGATCCTTTACCGTCAGCCCTTTGAAGCGCACCGGCTGCTGAAATGCAAAGCTGATGCCCCGCTTGGCTCGGTCGGTAATGGACAGGTCGGTAATATCCTCCCCGTCAAAGAGGATACGGCCCTGGGTGGGGGGCAGGATGCCCGCGATCACCTTGGCCAGAGTAGACTTGCCGCCCCCGTTGGGACCGGTAATGGCTACAAAACGCTCGTCGATGGTCAGGTCGATGTCCTTCAGGATCTGCTTGTGTTCGCCGTCCTGCTCCACCTCGTAGCCGATGTGCTGTAACTCGATCATTGTTTCTCCTCCATATACGTTCAACAAGGACTCCGTCCGCTTTGGATTGCGGCGGTCAGGCGGCCGCATCGAAAATTCAGACATATCTACCAGTCAGCCTGTCCCCTACCCACGCATTTTTTACAAAACTAATGCTATGATACCCTATTTCCCCTTGCATTTCAAGATATTTTATGATATAAACAGAGGTACTGAAATGTGAAGAACGGGAAAATAGCTTTTTTCTCCATCAGAGAGGGGCGGCCGCCGGCTGAAAACCGCCCCGGGAGTGAGATCAGCTTGGTTCGCCCGGGAGCGGTCCGCGAGAGCGGGACGGTCACTCCGCCGTTACCGGAGTACGAGTGCGCGCCGCCGGCGCGAATACGGGTGGTACCGCGGAAGGTTTGCCTTTCGTCCCTGCATGGGGACGGAAGGCTTTTTTGCTGTCTCGGCAGCAAGCTGCCGGCCCATCCCCTTTATTTTGTTGAACCATATCCATACAAAGGAGTTTTACAGATGAAAGAACAGTTAGCGAACATTCGGGCCCAGGCTCTGTCCGCCCTGGAGCAGGTCAGCGACCGCGCCCAGCTGGACGAGCTGCGGGTAAAGTATCTGGGCAAAAAGGGCGAACTGACCGCTGTGCTCAAGCAGATGGGCAAGCTCTCCGCCGAGGAGCGCCCCGCCATGGGCCAGCTGGCCAACGAGGTGCGCTCCGCTTTGGAGCAAGCTATCGACAACGCCGCCGTCAAGGTGGAGCAGGCCGCCATGGACGCCCGCCTGAAGGCGGAGGCCGTGGACGTGACCGTCCCCGGGCAGGAGGTAAAGCTGGGCCACAAGCACCCCATGTATATCGCCCTGGACGAGATCAAGGATATCTTTGTGGGCATGGGCTTCACCATTCTGGACGGCCCGGAGATCGAGCTGGCCTACTATAACTTCGACCGGCTGAACGCCGAGGAGGGCCACCCCTCCCGCGACTGGTCGGACACCTTCTATTTCGACAATGACAGCCGGGTGATGCTGCGCAGCCAGACCAGCCCCATGCAGGTACACGCCATGGAGACCATGAAGCTGCCCATCCGCATCGTGGCTCCCGGCCGTGTATACCGCAAGGACGAGGTGGACGCCACCCACTCCCCCATGTTCCACCAGATCGAGGGTATGGTCATCGACAAGAACGTGACCATGGCCGACCTGAAGGGCACCCTGAACGCCGTGATGGAGCAGCTGTTCGGCAAGGGCACCGTCACCCGCTTCCGCCCCCATCACTTCCCCTTTACCGAGCCCTCCTGCGAGATGGACGTGCAGTGCCACAAGTGCGGCGGCAAGGGCTGCCCCACCTGCAAGGGCGAGGGCTGGATTGAGGTGCTGGGCGCCGGCATGATCCATCCCCGTGTGCTGGAGATGAGCGGCATCGACCCCGAGGTGTACTCCGGCTGGGCCTTCGGCATGGGTCTGGAGCGGCTGGCCATGCGGCAGTTCAAGATCGCCGACCTGCGGCTGATTTTCGAGAACGACGTTCGGTTCCTGGAGCAGTTTTAAAACATGTCTAGGGGGGACGCTGTCCCCCCTAGATACAAATTTGGTTCCATAGAAACCAAATTTGATACCCCCCTCGCCTTTGCCCGCAAAGGCGGCCCTGGCCGCCGCGGCCAGGGGCAGAGGTGTCCTTCGGCGAAATGAATTCGCCTTCGGACGTTTATCTGCACGTCGGCAGAAAAAACAGATTTAATACTTTCCGCCTGCGGCGCGAAACTCTGCGAGGCCCTCTATATCCCGCAGCAAGAGCAGAACAGAAATTTTCGTAGGGGCGGCTATCAGCCGCCCGCGGGTGCGGATACGCACCCCTGTGATCCAAATGATAAGGAGTTTTATCTATGAATTTAAGCCGTAAATGGCTCAACGAATTTGTCACCGTTGATGCCAGCGATAAAGACTTTGCGGAGGCTATGACCCTGTCCGGCTCCAAGGTGGAGGTCACCGAGGATCTGGGGGCCGAGATCTCCAATGTGGTGGTGGGCCGCATCCTGTCCATGGAGCGCCACCCCGACTCCGACCATATGTGGGTGTGCCAGCTGGATGTGGGCAAGGACGAGCCCATTCAGATCGTCACCGGCGCGTGGAATGTCCATGTGGGCGATCTGGTTCCCGCTGCCCTGCACAAGTCCACCCTGCCCGGCGGCAAGAAGATCGAGAAGGGCAAGCTGCGCGGCGTGCTGTCCGACGGCATGCTGTGCGGTCTGGCCGAGCTGGGCCTGGACGAGCGGGACTTCCCCTATGCCGCCATCACCCCCGCCGCCATTCTGGGGGACTACAAGCCCCTGGACAAGGACAAGCCCTCCATCTCCGCCGACATTCAGCCCGGCGACAAGATCTACGGCCCCGTGGTGTGCGCCAAGGTGCTGGAGTGTGAGACCCAGCCGGACGGCTCCTTCCACACCTGCGCGGACATCGGAACCGGCACGGTCTGCCCGGACACCGCCTGCCCCAACCTGCACGCAGGCGACC
>CAJMQD010000043.1 GCA_905215425.1 uncultured bacterium | reverse complement strand
CGGTACTGCGCCATTCCCTTTGTGGTCTGTGTGCTGTACGGCCTGGTCACGATCCTGAAATCCAGTGCGCTGGGCTTCTTGACCTAATAGGGGAGGAAAATAGTTATGTTGATGTATGTATATTTGGGCCTGATCCTCTTCCTGCTCATCTTTGTGCTGAAGGATATGTTTCGGGAGAAGAACCTGCTGGCACAGATCGACGCCGCCCTTGTGGTCGTTCCGCTGATCCTGCGGCTGCTGCTGATCAAGTAAGGGGGAGGGTGCCATGAAAATCGAAGTGAAAAAGAGCTGGCTGTCCGCGATCATTCTCTTGGCCCTGTCCGCGTGCGCCATCGTCTATCTGGCCACTCAGTTCCTGTCCATGCGGGAGAAGGAGCCTATTTACCCCGGTCCCGGCGTGACAGAGATCAAGATGTTGTCCGACTGGTATCCCGCCCTGAAGGACACCGCCGGAGACACGGAGGTCTATGTGCTGAAGGGAGAGAAGGAAGGCAACTCCATGCTGG
Organism: uncultured bacterium; assembly: GCA_905215425.1. Taxonomy (GTDB): domain Bacteria; phylum Bacillota; class Clostridia; order Oscillospirales; family Oscillospiraceae; genus Lawsonibacter. The sequence continues at coordinate 6,736 of CAJMQD010000043.1, read as the reverse complement.
TGCTGGGCGGCACCCACGGCAACGAACCCTCCGGCCTGGTGGGCGCGATCCTGCTGATTGAAAACGCCGTGCCCAAGGAGGGTACCCTGTATGTGATCCCCCGGACCAACGCCAGCGGCCTGACCGCCACTGACCCCCAGGAGGGCGCCCCCATGCGCTTTACCATCGAGACACCCGGCGGCGAGCGCTGGTTCCGCTTCGGCTCCCGGGCCACCAACCCCGTGAACCAGTGGCCTGACCCGGAGATCTATGTCCACGCCACCTCCGGCCAGCGTCTGTCAGGTTCCGAGACCCGGAACATCAACCGGGCCTATCCCGGCCGCACCGACGGCACCTTTACGGAAAAAGTGGCCTACGGCGTGACCCAGCTGATCAAGACGGAGAATATCGACATTACGGTGGACCTGCATGAGGCCTCCCCCGAGTACCCCACCATCAATACCATCGTGGCCCACCAGCGGGCCGCTGAGCTGGGCGCTCAGGCCCTGCTGAATATGCAGCTGGAGGGCATGAACATCGGCCTGGAGCCCTCCCCGGAGAATCTGCACGGCCTGACCCACCGGGAACTGGGCGACTACACCGATACCCTGGCGCTGCTGATGGAGACCTCCAACCCCTCTCAGGGCCGTCTCCGTGGCCGCACCGATGCGGACCTGGTGGTGACCGGTAAGGACAAGTTCTATGTGAAGGCCGCCCAGCTGGGCCGCCTGTACGACTACGGCTATGGGGAGAGCGGCCGATCCATCTCCGAGCGCGTTGCCCGCCACGTGACCGGTGTGGCGCAGTTTGCTGTGGCCTTTAACGAGATGGGCTTGGGCAGCATCGTCATCGACGGGATCCCCGCGTATGACGATATGGTGGCCGATATCGGTCCCTACCTGATTCCCAAGACCTGATACCGGGTATGAGCAAGGAGGTTCTCACTATGAAGCGTTTGCTGTTAGGCGCCCTGTGCGCGGCGGTGCTGCTGTGCGGCTGCTCCGCCAAGCAGGGGGGGGACAGTTCAAATCCGGGCTCCGACTCCAGTCAGGGTGCGGCGTCCTCTAAGGATGGCTCATCCTCTCAGGAGACGGGGTATGACCGCCGTCCGGCGATCTCCCGCCCGGAGATCGGCGCCGATGTGGTGATCGATCCGCCCTATGACTTTGATCCGGACACCATGGTGCCTGCTGACTTCGGCGATTATTTCACCCAGGACTACCCCACCCAGGTCAGCACCTACCTGCTGGGGGAGGGAACGGACATTGAAAATGAAGTCACCGTGCTGAAGGGGCAGGAGGACGGCCCCACGGTCTATATCGTGGCCGGCGTCCACGGCGATGAGATCGCCGGCTGGATGACGGGAAAGCTGGTAAAGAAGATCGGCATCAAGGCGGGGGAGTTGCACATCCTTGCCCCCGCAAACCGTTGGGGCGCCAGCGCCGACCCCAGGACCCGCTATGTGACGGAGCAGCAGGACCTGAACCGCTCCTTCCCCGGCGACCCCGATGGGACTATGGCGGAGCGGGTGGCCGACTCCATCTATCAGGATATCGCCAAGGTGGACCCCATCTTCCTGTTCGACCTGCATGAGGCCCGGGCCAACAAGTCCGACCGGGACTTTCTGGGCAGCTCCCTCATCTATACCAGCCTGGACAAGATGAGCGATATGTATATGGACCTGCTGATGGCCACCGAGACAGGGGACCTGTGCTCTGAGCGCTTCAACTTCTATGGTCCCGGCCCCGGTGGCAGTATCAATAATACGGTAACTACCAATCTGGAGATCCCCACCATCACGGTGGAGACCTACCGGGGTTATCCCCTGGAGCGCCGCATTGGCGACCAGCTGGCGATCGTGCAGTATGTGCTGACCTATTACGGGCTGCTGTAAACGGGCGGCCGGCACACGGGGCAGATAAAAGGGAAAAACCGCCCCGCCATTCCCCAGGAGTGGCGGGGCGGTTTTTAAATCAGCGCGGAGAGATGACAAAGCCTCTCCCATAGGATAAAATAGAGGAAAAAGAGCGAAAAGAGGGGGCGGCGATGGAAGCAAAGACGGTATTCGACCGACAGGAGCGGCAGAACAGACCGCTGAACCGGAAGTTGTTGGTGGTCGGAGTGATTTTACTGGCGCTGGGGATCCTGGCTCCCGCTTTTCTGACGGTGGACAACTTCGGCATCTATCCCACCCTCCGGCAGGCGGTCTATAAGAATGAGAAGATTTATGTTCTCTTGGCGGCCCTGAAGCTGGTGGCTCTGAACTCCCTCCGGGCAGTGCCCCACTATCTGGGGGCGTTTTTTCTGGCGGAGGCCATCAACGACTGGCGGATCAAGGGCTACTCCGCTCTGTCTGTTATGATTGTCTGTCTGACCATCCCCGGGGTATATATGGTCATCGAGCGGCTGTATCAGGTCCGCTATGACTTTGGGGCCCCGGCCATCTCCATGGTGGTCATCCTGATCATTTTTTCCCGTATCCATCTGGACTTTACTAATACGGGGAAGAAGGTCATGCTGTTCGTGCTTCTGATTTTCTCCATCAATTTTCTGGATGTGATGCCCGCCCTGCGGGGCCTGCCCATCGGCCGGGGCGACTCCTCGGTGGACGTCAAAATTGCCGCTGGGTTCCTGGAGGCAGAGGGCTTTTTACAGGGGATGACAGCCATCTGTAGCCTGTTATTTTTCGGGGTGGCCATGCTGATGCTCATGCTGGTGCTGGACGGGGACAACATCCAGCGCATCAGCGAGCAGAAGCAGCAGAACGAGCGGGCCCTGATGGAGACCCGGATGCGGGTGCTGGAGAACCGCACCTATATGGAGCTGAACCACCTGGTCCACGACCTGAAATCCCCCCTGACCAGTATCCAGGCTCTGGTGGGAGTAGTAAAGCTGTCCTGTGACAGCCGGGGGGACAGCAGAGAGGTCAAATACCTGGAAAAGATCGAGGCCAATGTGGAGCGAATGAGCGGGATGATCTCGGAGATCCTCTATGAGAATCAGTTGCGGGTGGTGACCACCCAGCACATTGTCACTGGGATACTATCGCACACCTCCGTCACGGAGTACGCGGAGATGGTCCGTGTGACAAACGATGCGCCCCTGGCGCAGATCGAGGTCAATGTGATCCGCTTCTCCCGGGCCATTGTGAATCTGATCGAAAATTCCTTCTATGCGGTGAACCGACAGACGGGACGGATCGCTCTGCGGGTGTTCCTGGAGAAGGGAGGGAACCACCCCAGGGTGTGCTTTCAGGTGAAGGACAACGGCGTGGGTATCGACCGGGAGCAGCTGAGCATGATCTGGCAGAAGGGTTACTCCACCCGCAGCTCCAGCGGATTGGGGCTGAGCTTTGTGGAGATGGTGGTCCAGCAGAGCGGAGGAGAGGTCTCGGTGGAGAGCACCCCGGGGCAGGGGACGGCCATCACCATCCATCTGCCCCAGGTAACGGAAAAGGAAGGATAAACAACGGGCAGCTGCCCGGCGGCAGAGAGGAGGACCTGAAAATGGAAGATTGGAACAACAGAGTGCTGAACGGGTTTGTGACGGAGCAGGCTGTGGCGTGCTGCGGCGTGACGGCGGTCCCGGGGGAGCCCTGGGCGGTGGTCCGGGCCGCACCCGGCATGGACCGGAAGCGGTATCAGCGGCAGTACAGCGTCCTGCGCGGCTATGCGGTGCTGGCTCTGGGCCGCGGGCCGCAGGCGGGGGAGCGGGTGGAGCTCTCTGCCCTGAAGCTGCCCGGGGAGGAAGGGGCCGATGCCGCGGCCGCCGTGTGGTTCGCCCGGGCCTGTGAGAGTACGGACACGGCGGGGACGGTCATGGCGGTCTATCAGGGCTTCCGGGCCCTGCCCGGCGGCCAGGAGCTGATGAGGCGCTATCTGTCTCCGGCGGCGCTGGAGCAATTCCCCCAGTGGGTCCAGGCGGCCCGGGGGGAGGAGAATGACCTGGGGGAGAACAGCCCGGAGCCTGCGGACCGGACCCTTTGGGCCCAGGTGGACCGGGAGGTTCTGTGCCGCTCCCTGAGGCAGGCCTGCTTGGACGCTGGATAACGGGGCGGGGAGGAGAAAAGCATGAGTAAATTCAGCAAGCAGCTGGATTACCTGGTGACCAGCCTTGTGCTGATGGGGACTGGGCTGCTGTTCCTGTTCCTGAATCGTGGGCTGAACACCTATTCTGCGCTGCATTTCAGCCTGCTGCAGATCTGCCAGAGTGTGCTGCTCCTGATCATGGCGGCCCTGTCCATCTATGGAGAGCTGGGAAGGAAAAAGGCCGCCCAGCCCCAGGCGGATCAGGAGACTGGCAACGGAGAAAAGGACACCATAGACAGCGTCAACGCCACCATGCTGCTGGTGGTAGTGACGGTGCTGGTGGTGGGCTTTTATATGTTCACCGCTAAAACCTCCGACCAGATCCAGGGGATGACGGCCCCCATCCACATGGTAGTCTGTGTGGTGGCCTTCATCCTCTATGCCTGCGTAGAGAAATGGTGGTCCATGCAGATGAAGCAGATCCAGGACGCTTACAGCATCTGCAACCTGATGGTCGTTGACAAGGCGGCCATCATCCTGCTGTTCCTGGATATGGTGATGAGCTTTACCGGCCTGTTCCAGGTCACTAAGTATGTGGACTGGGGCATCGTGGGGCTGTGGCTGTATGTGGCCGCAGCGGCGGGGGTCAGCGTGGCGGTGAAGGTGCTGCGCCACGGCAACGAGCTGGAGTTTTACCTCTACGTTCCGCTGCCCTTCTTCTACCGTCGCTGGGGCACCCAGCGCAGCGGCGCGCTGGACTGGCTGGAGCAGAATACGGGCATCTCCATGCGCTCTCTGTGGAGCCTGAAATTCCTGCGCACCACCCTGCCCACCTGCGCCCTGGGTGTGGTGCTGGTGCTGTGGCTATCCACCTGCTTCGTCCAGGTGGAGGCCTATCAGCAGGCGGCGCTGTACCGCTTCGGGCGATTGGAGCAGGAGGATATCCTGGCCCCCGGCCTGCATTTCAAGCTGCCGGTGCCCTTCGAGGTGGCCAGGGTCTATGATGTGAGCCACGCCAAGACCATGATCGTGGGCTACGAGGGGGATGTGGAGAACCAGAACAACCTCTGGACCATGGCCCACAAGGGGGAGGAGCAGAAGCTGCTGCTGGGGGCCGGACGGGAGCTGGTGGCCATCAATCTGAAGGTGATCTACCGCATCAGCGACCTGCACGCCTATCTCACCAACTACGCCGCGCCGGAGTCGGCTTTGAACGCCAAGGGCTATGAGATCGTGATGCACGCGACGGTAGACACCGACATCAATACTGTGATGAGCGAGGACCGCAGCATCCTCTCCCACCAGATCGAGGAGCAGCTGAAGGAGTACGCCCAGCAGGCGGAGCTGGGGCTGGAGGTCATGGGGGTCACCCTGGCCAGCATCCATCCCCCCATTGAGATCGCTGACATTTACCAGAGCGTGGTCAGCGCCAGAATCCAGAAGCAGGCCGCCATCCTGACGGCGGAGGGGACGGCCCTGGTGTCCAAGGAGCAGGCGGAGGCCGACCGCCAGGTGGCGATGAACCAGGCCGGGATCACCCGGGACGAGCGGGTGTCCGCCGCCAACGCGGAGGTCACGGAGTATAACGCCAGCATTGAGGCGTATCAGCTGGACCCGGAGGTCTATGAGCTGGACCGCTATCTGGATGCGGTGCAGAACACCATAGCGGGGCGGAAGAAGTATTTGATTGGCACCGGTGTGGACCAGAGCAGCCTGTACAGCGGATTTCTGAACCGCTTTGCCGGACAGACGCAGACCGGCGAAGCGGACAGCAGCGTGGGAAAGGACGGAGCGGGATGAATCAGAAACGGATCGTAAAATGGGGCTTCGCCGTGATCGTGGCGGCCATCATCGGATTTTTCGGCTTTGTGTTCAAGGTGGACGAGGGCCGGTGTGCGGTGGTCACCCGCTTCGGCGCGGCTCGGGCGGAGATCACCCAGGCTGGGATGTATTTTCGTCTGCCCTGGCCCTTTGAGAATGTGAGCATCTATGACGCGAGAAAGCAGTATATGGACTCCGGCTATCTGGAGACGCTGACCCACGACAAAAAGAACGTGATTATGCAGACCTACGCCATCTGGAGCATTGCCGATCCGCTGAAGTATTACACCAGCGTGGGGGACACCGCCTTGGCGGAGAAGTACCTGGGCGACCTGATCACCAATTCCAAGAACGGGACCATGGGCAGCTATGACCTGTCCTCCTTGGTGTCGATGAATGAGGACGACATTAAGATTAGCAAGATTGAGGAGCAGATGCGCACCGAGGTGGCCGCCCATGCCCGGGACCAGTACGGCATTCAGTTGCATGACCTGCGGCTGAAGCGGCTGGGCCTGCCCGCCACCAACGTGCAGAGCGTATTCACCCAGATGCAGGCCGAACGGCAGAAGTACATCGACCAGCTGCTGGCCGAGGGTGAGCGGGACGCCAAGATCATTACCAGCGAGGCGGACGCCGAGGCGGCCCAGATCATTGCTGAGGGCCGGGAGCAGGCGGCCCAGATCAATGCCCAGACAGAGCAGGAGACGGCCCAGATCTATGCCCAGGCCCACACCCAGGACCCGGAGCTGTATAAGTTCCTGCGCAAGCTGGCGGCGGTGGAGGCCTCCGTGGATGAAAATACGGTGATGATCATCACGATGGATCAGGCCCCCTTCGATGTGCTGGACGGCGACTGAGGGGGACGGGATATGAAGCATTCAGAGCGGTTCGTCGCCATCGTCAACACG
>CAJMQD010000042.1 GCA_905215425.1 uncultured bacterium | reverse complement strand
GCCGACGGCAAGCTGGAGGTCGAGGATCCTCAGCTGTAACCGCACAGCAAGCCAGAGGTCTGTGCCTCTGAGCTTGCTTTGCTTTGTCTATGAGAGATGGGGAGGGCCGGAGCATGGAAAGAACGGTGGCTAAAATAGCGGTTTCCAAAGCCGTATACGCCATCGACCGCCCCTATGACTATTTGGTACCGGAGGAGCTGGAGGACACTGTCTGTGTGGGGAAACGGGTGCTGGTCCCGTTCGGGAACGGCAACCGCGGAGCCGAGGGGATCGTACTGGCCACAGGGCGCAGTCCGGCCGTGGGCGGACCGGCCTTGAAGTCGATCCACACTGTTTTGGACGACCGGCCGGTACTGGATGAGAAAGGGATCCGTCTGGCGCTTTGGATGCGGGAGCGATATTTCTGTACGGTTTACGACGCCGTAAAAGCCATGCTCCCCGCCGGACTGTTCTTCGCACTTCAGGACTGTGTACGTCTGACAGAAGGCACAGACAGAGAGGCGGTCTATACCGCTGCCGGAAGCGACCCCGCGGCCAACCATCTGGCCGAACTTCTGTTGGGCTGGGGCGGCCGGGGAGAAATGAGTGAGATTCGCGCCGCGTTTGGAACCCGAGATCCTAATCCGGCCATCCGTACGCTGATCGAGGCGGGGGTGGCAGAGCTGGAGACAACGGCCCAGCGAGGTGTGGGGGATAAGACGGAACGGCTGGCGGTGCTGGCAGTCCCGGCAGAGGAAGCGATGGCTCAGGTGACGCCGATGAAACGGCGTGCCCCGCTGCGCTATGCGGTGATGGAGCTGCTGTCCTCGCTGGGGGCGGTATCGGCCAAGGAGCTGTGCTACTACACTGGGGCGTCGATGGCCACAGTGAAGGGACTGGAGCGCTCCGGACTGCTTACCTTGGAAAAACAGGAAGTTTTTCGTCGGGTCGACCTGTCCGCTGTGCTGCCTGCGGGGCCTGTGGCGTTGAACAGCGAGCAGCAGGCCGCGTTTGACGGGCTGGACAAGCTGTCACAACAAGAAACGTCTGCTGCGGCCCTGCTGTACGGTGTGACCGGAAGCGGCAAGACCTTAGTCTATATTGCTCTGATCCGGCAGCAGCTGGAACGGGGCAGAACCGCTATGGTTCTGGTGCCGGAGATCGCCCTGACTCCGCAGCTGCTGAGAATTTTTGCCTCCCACTTCGGAGATGATATTGCGGTGCTCCACAGCTCTCTGCGGGCAGGGGAGCGCTACGACGAGTGGAAGCGCATCCGGCAGGGAAAGGCCAGGGTCGTTTTGGGGACCCGTTCCGCTGTCTTTGCGCCCTTAGAGAATATCGGCATCATCGTAGTGGACGAGGAGCAGGAGGGCAGCTATAAGTCAGAAAATGTTCCCAGATATCACGCGATCGATGTGGCGAAGTACCGCTGCGTTCAACATCATGCGCTGCTGCTGCTGGGTTCCGCTACTCCGTCAATTGAGACAATGTATCGGGCGCGGCAGGGGATCTATCATCTGTTCCAGATGAAAAATCGGTACAACCAGCGCGCTCTGCCCCAGGTAACCGTGGTGGATATGAAGGACGAGCTGAGATCCGGAAACGGAAGCTCGCTCAGCGGCCCCCTGCGGCAGGGGATTCTGGACAATCTGGAACGGGGGGAGCAGACGATCCTGTTCCTCAATCGCCGAGGAGCCAGCAGGATGGTGTCCTGCGGACAGTGCGGGGAGGTGCCCAGCTGCCCCAGGTGTTCGGTGCGCCTTACCTATCACTCGGCCAATCACCGCCTGATGTGCCACTACTGCGGCCACTCCCAGCCGCTGCCCCGGGCGTGTCCTGTCTGCGGGGGAGAGCTGAACTTCATCGGCACCGGCACCCAGCGGGTGCAGGAGGAGCTGGAGGAGGCCTTCCCCGGGATGGAAGTCCTGCGGATGGATACGGATACGGTATCCGCCGCTCATCCCCACGAGGAGCTGCTGGACCGCTTTCAAAAAAAGAAAGTGCCGGTGCTGGTGGGTACGCAAATGGTGGCCAAGGGGCTGGATTTTGAAAATGTGACCTTAGTGGGGGCGGTGGCCCCCGACTTAGGGCTGTATGTAGATGATTTCCGGGCAGCGGAGAGGACCTTTTCTCTGCTGACCCAAGTAGTGGGTCGGGCGGGCCGCGGAGAAAAAAACGGCCGTGCGCTGATTCAGACTTATACCCCGGATAACGATGTGATCCGGTTCTCCGCGCGGCAGGACTATGACCATTTTTACGAAGCAGAGATCCAGATGCGCCGTCTGCGGGGGTATCCGCCCTTCAGAGAATTGTTTGTGATCACCACGTCCGGTGTCAACGAGGGCGCGGTGCTGCGGACCGGAGTCCGACTCCGTCAGGAGCTGGAGGAGGGGCTGCGCTCCTTAGGGGACGAGCCCTGGCAGCTGTTGGGGCCGGCACCGGCGGCGGTGGCCAAAGTGAACAACCGCTACCGTTACCGACTGACGCTGACCGCCCAGAACACCTATCCCCTGCGGGCTATGCTGGCCCAGCTGCTGCGCCGGGCTCAGCAAGAGAAAGAAAATCGCGGGGTTTCGGTATTTGCCGATGTGAACCCCTATAATGGATAAGGAGAGGATCAACATGGCGATTCGTAAGATCTTAACAGACAAGGACCCTGCGCTGCATAAAAAGTGCCACGCAGTGACCCAGTTTGACGAGCGGTTGTGGGAACTGCTGGACGATATGAAAGAGACTTTAGAGGATGCCTGCGGTGTGGGTCTGGCCGCCCCTCAGATCGGCATTATCCGTCGAGTGGTTCTCGTTGTGATCAATGAAGACGGAGATATGCTGGAATTGATCAACCCCGAGATCCTGGAGCAGAGAGGGGAACAGGACGGTCTGGAGGGCTGTCTGTCCGTACCCGGTATGTGGGCCTATATCAAACGCCCCCAGTGGGTAAAGGTCCGGGCCCAGGATCGGAACGGCAACTGGTTTGAGGCGGAGGGCGAGGGAATGACTGCCCGCTGCTTCTGCCATGAGGTGGCCCATCTGGATGGCCATCTGTACACGGAATTGGCCGACCGGCTGTATACCACCGAGGAGTTGGAGCAGCTGGAGCGTGAGCAGGAGGAGCAGTCATGCGGATCGTTTTTATGGGCACACCGGAATTTGCTGTGCCCTGTCTGGATGCTCTGGTCGCGGCCGGACATGAGGTGGTGGGGGTGTTCAGCCAACCTGATCGCCCGGTTGGACGGCATCAAAACCGTTTGCAGCCTACCCCTATAAAGCAGTGTGCCCTGTCATATAATATCCCGGTCTATCAGCCGGAGAAGCTGCGGGACGGCACGGCCCTGGCCCTTTTGAAGGAGCTTGCGCCCGAGTTGATCGTGGTGGCGGCCTATGGCCGTATTCTGCCCGAGGATATTCTGGCTCTGCCGCCTAAGGGCTGCATCAATGTCCACTCGTCGCTGCTGCCCAAGTATCGGGGGGCTGCCCCCATTAACTGGGCAGTGCTCAACGGCGACGAGGTGAGCGGCGTCACCATCATGGACATGGCCCATGAGCTGGATGCCGGGGACATCATCCGGCAGGTCTCCACGCCGGTCAGCCGCACGGAGACCGCCCAGGAGCTGTATGACCGTCTGGCTCGGTTAGGCGGGAAGCTGCTGGTGGAGACTGTGGCCGCCATCGCGGACGGCACTGCCCAGCGGACCCCTCAGGATCCGGCAGAGGTCACCTTGGCCCCCATGCTGTCCCGGGAGCTGTCACCCATTGACTGGACCCGGACGGCGGCCCAGATTCACGACCAGGTGCGGGGCCTTCTGCCCTGGCCTGTGGCATCTACGGACCTGTTTGGCGGCGACAAGGTAAAGATCTTTACTACGATTGAAACAGAAGATAAGACAGGAAAAGAACCCGGGACGATTCTTCGAGCAGACAAGGCCGGGATCGATGTGGCCTGCGGCGGCGGCACTGTGCTTCGCATTACGGAGCTGCAGGCGCCGGGCAGCCGCCGAATGGCGGCGGCAGATTATCTGCGGGGGCATCCCATTACGGTTTGAGCATAAGTCGGCAAAAATGATTCAGAGAGGAGCGGAGCAATATGGACGGAAGAGAGGCGGCGCTGCTGACCCTGAATACCTGTGAACGGCAGGGCGGTTGGTCGGACGCAATTCTTAAAAAACAGCTGAAGCAGGCGGAACTGACCCACCGGGATGCGGCCCTGGCTACCCAGCTGTGTTTCGGCGTGCTGCAAAATCGGATGCTGCTGGATTTCTATTTGTCCCACTTCTCCAACATTCCCCTAAAGCGCATGGAGAGCAAGGTGCTTCAAAATCTGCGCATTGGTGCTTACCAGATGCTGTTTTTAGATCGCATCCCTCACAGCGCAGCGGTGAATTGTGCCGTCACGTTGACCCGGGCTCACTGCAAAAACCCCCGGGCGCCGGGCATGGTCAACGCCATTCTGCGGGGATTGGAGCGGCGGCTGGACAATCTGCCGACGATTCCGGAGGGAGACAGAAGGGAGTACCTCTCCGTCCTGTACAGCCACCCCAAGTGGCTGGTGGATGAGTTCTGGCGCACTCTCGGCCCGGAGGAGACCGCCGCTCTGCTGGAGGCGGATAACAGCCGTCCGCCCATTACCGCTATGGTAAATACGGTGAAAACCGATACAGCAGCTCTGTGCCGCCGTATCGAGGAGGCGGGTGTGTCTGCGGCTTCCCATTCCTGGCTCTCCAACTGTCTGGAGTTATCGGGGACGGGAAATCTGGAAGAGATCTCCGCCTTTCAGGATGGACTGTTTTATATCCAGGACCCGGCGTCAAGGCTGGCGGTGCTGGCCTCCGGCGTGAAGCCCGGCATGAAGGTACTGGACTGCTGTGCTGCCCCGGGAGGCAAGAGCTTTGCCGCTGCCATTCAGATGGAAAACACGGGCGAGCTGATCTCCTGCGACCTGCACCCCCATAAAAAGACGCTGATCCAGAAGGGCGCCCAGCGGCTTGGCCTGACCTGCGTCACGGCCATGACCGCCGATGCCACGGTATTCCGCCCGGAGTGGGAGAACGCCTTTGATACAGTTCTTACGGATGCCCCGTGCTCCGGCCTGGGGGTGATCCGGAAGAAGCCGGATATCCGCTATAAAGACCCGGAGCCTTTGTCCGGGCTGCCTGCTGTGCAGTTGGCGATCCTGAACAACGTGAAGCGGTATGTTAAGCCGGGCGGGGTGCTGCTGTACTCGACCTGTACCGTTTTGGAACGGGAAAATGCCGGGGTGGTTCGGGCATTTTTAGCGGAAAATCCCGAGTTCCAACGGGAGGGCTTCGCGCTGCCCGGACCGGTCGGCCAAGTGGAGGACGGAATGGTCACCCTGTGGCCTCACCGCTGCGGCACGGACGGATTCTTTATTTGTAAGTTAAGGAAAAGGGGAGAGTCCCTGTTATGATCGACCTTAAATCTATGACTCTGGAGGAGCTGACCGCCTTCTTCAAAGAGATGGGGCAGCCTGCTTTCCGCGCAAAGCAGGTGTTTCGCTGGCTCTACCGGGGCGTCACATCCTTCGAGGAGATGACCGACCTGTCCAAGGGCCTGCGGGAGCAGCTGGAGGCCCGGTGCTTCATCACTGCGCCGAAGGTGGCCCGGAAGCAGGTGTCTGCCATCGACGGAACCATCAAATATTTGTGGGAACTGGCAGACGGGAACTGCATTGAGACGGTGCTTATGCGCTATCAGCACGGAAACACCGTCTGTGTATCCAGTCAGGTAGGATGCCGCATGGGCTGCGCCTTCTGCGCCTCCACGCTGGCGGGAAGGGTACGGGATCTTACCCCGGCGGAAATGGTGGATCAGGTGCTGTTTACCCAACTGGACAGCGGGGCGCACATCTCCAACATCGTGCTTATGGGCATCGGGGAACCTCTGGACAACTTTGATACGGTGATGCGGTTCCTGACTCTGGTGAACCACCCGGATGGATTGAACATCGGAATGCGGCATATTTCTCTGTCCACCTGCGGTCTGACGGAGAAAATTGACAAATTGGCCCAACTTGGGTTACAATTGACGCTATCCGTCTCCCTCCACGCCCCGGATGACGAGACACGTTCTAAAATCATGCCCATCAACCGCTCGGTGGGGGTGGACAAGCTGATGGAGACCTGCCGCCGGTATTTTAAGACCACCGGGCGGCGCATCTCCTATGAATACGCGATGATCGACGGAGTGAACGACTCTGACCACCAGGCGGATCTGCTGGCCGGACTGCTGAAGGGCTTGCCTGGCCATGTGAACCTGATCCCCCTGAACGATGTGGAGGAGAGTCCCTTGAAGCCCAGCCGCCGGGTAGCTCAATTCCAAAAGCGGCTGGAAAACCAGGGCGTTACCGTAACGGTGCGCCGACGTCTCGGCAGTGATATTGATGCCTCCTGCGGACAGCTGCGCCGCAAGGCCATGAAGGAAAAACAAGCAGACTGAGATTCTTTGGGCCGGTTTCCGGCGGAAAAGAGGATGACCCATGGAAGTGTGGGGGATCACCGACCGCGGTGTTGTGCGGGAACAAAATCAAGATACCTACGGAATCAAGCGTTTGTCCGACGGGCGAATCGCCGCGGTGGTGTGCGATGGCATGGGCGGAGCCCGGGCGGGCAACGTTGCCAGCGCTATGGCGGTAGAGAGCTTTTTGGACACCTTGGAGCAGTCTTGGCCCGAGGAGGAAAACGACCGCGGGCTTTTAGAGCGCTCAGCGGCCCAGGCCAATACGCTGGTGTTCCAGCGCTCGATTCACGATATGGATTGCACTGGCATGGGCACTACCTTAGTGGCCGCCTTGGCAGGGGAGGAGCAGACCTCGCTGCTGAATGAAGGTGACAGCCGGGCCTACCATATCACCCAGCATGGGATCACCCAACTGACCCGGGATCACTCTCTGGTGCAGGATCTGGTCCAGCGGGGAGAACTGACCCAGGACGAGGCCAGAAACCACCCCAGAAAGAACTTGATCACCCGCGCTTTGGGGGCGGAGCCCGAGCTGAACGCAGATTATTTTCTGCATCCGGTAAAGCCGGGTGAGTTTGTATTGCTGTGCAGCGATGGCCTGAGCAATGTGGTTACCGACCAGGAGATGCTGTATGAGGTGATCCACGGGGGAAGTCCGGATACCTGCTGCCAGCGTCTGCTGGACATTGCCCTGCACCGCGGTGCGCCGGATAACGTCACTGTGGTGCTGATCCAGTATTGATGGCCCGGAAGACCGAGGATAGGAATTAAGGAGGGGATTTACCGTGGATCAATATATAGGTAAATT
>CAJMQD010000041.1 GCA_905215425.1 uncultured bacterium | reverse complement strand
CGCCCGGGGGATGCGGAGATCCCCCTCTGCGCAAACAAAGAGGAATACTGCCTTGCCATTGCGGCGCCCATTTTGGCCGAGGGCGATGTGTTGGGCTGCGTAGCTTTTGTGGGGGATGGGGAGCACCTGAGCAGCGGCGAGGTGGAGTATAAGCTGGCCCAGTCCATTGCCGCCTTTTTGGGGAAGCATATGGAGAGTTGAACATGCCCATCGGGATTCCCGATGGGCATATTTGATAGGCCGTTATAGGAGCGGCTCATCCAGCTTTTTCAGCGCCTTTTTGAACTGGACAGAGAACAGAATTGCAGTGCAGGTCATGGCGATCACATCCGCTGCGGGCTCGGCCAGATAGACTGCGCTGGTCTGGTCTGTCAAGAGATGGGGCAGCAGATAGATCAGGGGCAGCAGCAGAATAAATTTACGCAGCACTGCTACAAAGATAGAACATGGTGCATTACCAATGGAGACAAAGGTCATCTGACAGGCGATCTGCAGGCCAAAGAGGAACAGTGCGCCGCAGTAAAGGCGCAGGGCGCGGGCCGTGAAGGCGATCAGCTCCGGGTTCGGCGTGAACATGCGGGCGAACAGCTGGGGGAAGAGCATGATCGCCGCCCACAGCAGGGTGGAGTAAATCAGGCTGACGATCAGCAGCAGGCGGAAGCTGGCCCGCACCCGCTGGCTGTTCCTGGCCCCGTAGTTGTAGCTGGTGATGGGCTGGGCCCCCTGGGCGATGCCCTGAAGGGGCAGCATGGCGAACTGCATCACGCTGGACAGGATGGTCATGGCCCCCACCGCCGGATCCCCGCCGTATTTCAACAGGGAAGAGTTGAAGCACATGGAGATGACGCTCTCGCTGCTCTGCATGATGAAGGCGGCCAGCCCTAAGGCGATGCAGGGGAGGATGAGCTTGGCCTGAGGCCGGAGGTACTGCCGCTTCAGCCGCAGGGTGGTGCGGGGGCCGGTGAGGAACCGGAGCACCCAGGCGCAGGACACGGCCTGAGACAGCACCGTGGCCAGGGCGGCTCCGCGCACGCCCATGTGCAGACCGAAGATGAAGATGGGGTCCAGAATGATGTTGCACACTGCGCCGATGAGTACGGTCTTCATCCCTACGGGGGCGAAGCCCTGGGCGGTGATGAAGGCGTTTAATCCCAGGGTCAGCTGGACGAAGGCTGTGCCCACGGCGTAGATGCTCATATAGGCCGCGGCGTATCCGATGGTGTTTTCGCTGGCGCCGAAGAGCAGCAGCAGGTCCTGACCCCACAGCAGCAGAATGGCGGTGAGCACGGCGGAGATGACCAGCTGCAGGGTAAAGCAGCCGCCCAGGATCTTCTCCGCGCTGTCGTGATCCCCCCGGCCCATGCAGATGGAGGCCCGGGGGGCGCCGCCGGAGGCCACAAAGGCCGCAAAGGCAGACACCAGAATGATCAGGGGCAGACAGACCCCGACCCCGGTCAGGGCCAGTGTCCCGTCCACTGGCATGTGGCCGATGTAGATGCGGTCTACGATGTTGTACAGCATGTTCACCAGCTGGGCAATCACCGTGGGCACGGCCAGTCGGAATAGCAGCTTTCCGATGGGCTGTGTGCCTAAAAATGATTTGTCTTGTCCCATAGATTATAGGTCTCCTTTTTCCCGATTGCGCACGCGGGGCAGTCGGGCGATATTTTGTTCAATTGCAGAAAAGCACTGTGCCAGAATCTCCAGCTGTTCCGGGCTGAGTCCCTGGGTGAGCTGCCGGGAGAACTCCTCCTGAATGGCCTGCCCCTGGGCGATGATGGGTGCGGCCTTCTCCGTGCAGGTCAGGTGGAGCTTGCGCCGGTCATCGGGCGCGCTGCGGCGCTGCAAAAACCCGTTCTGCGTCAGTGCGTCGATGTGAAAGGAGACGAGGGCCGGCTTCAGATGGCGATATGTGCAGATATCACGGGCGGTATCCATACTGGGATTGTTGGCCAGAAAGAGAAGAATGTCCATAGCGGTCTGGGACAGCTCCAGCCGCTGGCAGAGAGGGCGCATAGCGGCGGCGTAGGCATCCTTGAAGCTCTGCGCGTGGGCATAGAATTGTACAGCGGTGATCACAATGGGCCTCCTTCTAAATAGTTCAATTTTGAACTATTTGATTATAGCGCGATTTTGAGAAAAAGCAAGCCCTAAAAAATAGCGCCGGACAAAAGTCCGGCGCAGCTGAATTTATTTGTTTGTCTGTGTCAGTTCGGCTTGGTCCTGAAGCATGGCCAAGACCTCATGCCGCCGGGCGCGGCAGTCGCCCTCCCCCATGCGGAAATAGGTGCCGGAATAGGGGTCCGACCCGATGTACACAGGGCGCAGCCGGGCAGGTGCCCGGGGGACAAAAATGGCCACCACGGGATTGCCTTGGGACTTTAGGATCTGTACATCTTCCCGTTGAAGAATATTAGCGCTTACGATGTCGGGGTCGTTCACCATCGCCCAGAATTCTTCAACCAGCTCCCGGGGGTCAAAGAGGGGGACGGAATAGAGACTCTTATCCTCTTTGTCCTCCGCTACGCCCAGCAGGATAACACCGCCTAAGGTGTTGGCGAAGGCGGAGTAGGTCTCCCACAGGCTGTGGGGCAGACCGCCCTGGGCCCGTTTGGCCTCGATTCGGTTGTCCTCTTGGTATTCCTGAAGAAACTCCAGCGTATCCATAAGATTGGTCCTTTCTGTATGGCGGAACTCATTTCTGTGTAAAATCCCGGAACGCAAGGTTCAGGTCCACATTGCCTTGAATACCCGGGACCGTTCCCGTGTGGCTGTACTGCCACAGGTCGCAGCGGTAGTAAAAGGTGGGCGCGCTGCTGTACTGGGCCAGCCAGAAGGGCCAGGCTTTAAGCTGACTCAGATCCAGGGTGAGGTAGGCCAGGTTCTGGTTGGCGTAGACAGCCGGAGTATACCCGGCCTCCTCCGCCCCGCGGCAGAAGGCGGCAGCCATGGCGGTCAGGGTCTCTCCTGTCACCTCATGGGTTCTGGCGTCCCGGTCGGCGGGCATCCGCTCCCAGTCGTAGACCACCGGGTAAGTGATCTCATAGGGGGCGATCAGATCCAGAGTCAGGGCCAGCTCTTCCTGGGCCTCCTCCACGGTGACGGCCTGAGAGAAACAGTACACGCCCACGTCCAGCCCGGCGGCCAGAGCCCCGGAGATATTTTCGGCGAAGCGGCTGTCCTCCACCAGTCTGCCCTCCTGACCATACCCCCGGAAGGCGGCGCGGATGATGGCAAACCGGATCCCGGAGTCCGCCACGGCCTGCCAGTCGATCTCCCCCTGATGGGAGGATACGTCGATCCCCTGCACTGCGGTGATGTTGCCGTCACGGTATGTCATCCATCCGTTTTCGTCCGGAGCGAAGGCGGCGGAGTCCAGAGTGCTGGCGGCGACATCCTCAAGCAGGAGCAGCTCCCGGTCCCCATAGGTGATATACCGGGGCGGTCGGGGGAAAAACCAATACACAGCCGCTCCCGCCGCCAGAAGCAGGAGTATAACCAGTGTCCGTATGGGATGCCCGGAGCGGGCAGGGGGAGCGAGACGACCCATAGTGACCTCCAAGGAGTGATCTGAAATTCCGGTCTGCGCCTTACGACTCCGAAAAACAGAGGCTGGAGACGAGACGAAACCACGATCATTATAGCAGGTTCTGGGGAAGGCTGCAAATCGGCAGAAAGGCGCAAATGTTCAGAAGGTGTTAAAAAGCGGGACAGAAATGGATTTTTTATGTATACTAAAAAAGAATAAAGGAAAAATCCCCCTATCTTCCGGTCGGGAGGAGAGAGGGGGATGAGTTCCGCCGGGACGCTGACCGGCGGAGAAGGAGGGATCGTATTGCATTTGAACCGGCAATTTGCGGAAAAGATCCAGGAGTCCATGGCCTCGGTACTGCCGATCACGGCCATTGTATTTCTGTTGTCCATCACCATCGCCCCCTTAGAGCCGGGGACCCTGGTGCTGTTTTTATTTGGAGCGGTCTTGCTGGTGATCGGTATGGGCTTTTTCACCTTGGGGGTGGATATGTCCATGCTGCCCATGGGCGAGGGCGTAGGCGCCGTGCTCAGCAGCAAGAAAAAGCTGCTGGTGCCAGTGGTGCTGTATTTTGTACTGGGAGTGCTGTCCACCATGGCGGAGCCCGACCTGACCGTGCTGGCCAACCAGATCTCCGCCATCCCCAATATGGTACTGATTCTTACCGTAGCGGTGGGCGTGGGCCTGTTCCTGGTGGTGGCCACGTTAAGAGTGCGGTTCGGCGTGCCGCTGCGGCGTCTGCTGTTGATTTTTTATGGGCTGGTATTTCTGCTGGCGGCCTTTGCCCCTGCCAACTTTATTCCGGTGTCCTTCGACTCCGGCGGTGTGACCACCGGCCCCATCACCGTACCCTTTATCATGGCGCTGGGCTTGGGCGTGGCCTCCGCCCGCAGCGATAAAAACGCAGCCAGCGACAGCTTTGGTCTGGTGGCCCTGTGCTCCATCGGGCCCATCCTGTCTGTCTTGCTGCTGGGGATCGTCTATCGGCCGGACAAGGCGGAGCAGCAGCTGGCGGCGCTGCCCCAGGTGGCGGATACCGCCGCCGCGGCCCGGTATTTTGTAGAGGGCTTCCCCGAGTACATCAAAGAGGTAGCCACGGCGCTGCTGCCCATCACCCTGCTCTTTGCGCTGTTTCAGCTGGCCACCCGCAGATTCCGCCGGGGGCAGCTGCTGCGGATTGTCTCCGGACTGGTCTATACTTACATCGGACTGGTGCTGTTCCTGTGCGGAGTCAACGTGGGTTTTATGCCTGCGGGCCAGTATATAGGCACCGTGGTGGCCGTGGGGAACCACCCGTGGCTGCTGGTGCCCATTGGAATGCTCATCGGTTTCTATATCGTTAAGGCGGAGCCCGCCGTAGCGGTGCTTACCAAACAGGTGGAAGAGGTGTCCAACGGCTCCATCTCCCAGCGGGCCATGGGCAACGCCCTGTCCATCGGCGTGTGCGTGTCTGTGGGGCTGGCCATGGTGCGCGTGCTTACCGGGATGAACATTATGTGGCTGCTGATTCCCGGCTATGTCATCTCCCTGGGGCTGACCTTTTTTGTCCCCAGTATCTTTACCGGCATCGCCTTCGACTCCGGCGGCGTGGCCAGCGGACCGATGACGGCTACATTCCTGCTGCCCTTTGCCATGGGGGCCTGTGCCGCTGTGGGCGGCGACCTGATGACGGACGCCTTCGGAATCGTGGCCATGGTGGCCATGACTCCTCTGGTCACCATTCAGGTAATGGGTCTGTCCAGCCAGATCAGCCATAAGCTGGCCCTGCGCCGTCAGCGGGTGCGGCTGGAGCGAGTGGAGGACAATGTGGTCTATTTCGACCTGTGAGAGGAGAGAACTATGGAAGGAATCAACATAATCGTATCCATTGTGGAGCGGGGCCGGGGCACCGCGATGCAAAAGCTGTATAAGAAAAATTCCGTGTTTCTCCACACGCAGTGCCCCGGCAAAGGGACGGCCACATCGGAGATCATGGATATTCTGGGCCTGGGGTCCAGCGAGAAGGATATTGTACTCAGCTATGCGGAGACCGGCACCGCCCGGCAATTGATGCGCCAGCTGGATAATGAACTACGGGGGGCTGTGGATGCCTCGGGGATCGTGTTTGACCTCCGGCTGTCGGGAATGAATAACCTTACTGCCGCCGCCATCGACTATCACGCCCAGCAGGGCAAACGAGGAAACGGAGGGGAACCCCCTATGGAAAAAGGAAACAGCAGCTTGATTTTAGTTACCTGTGTCCGGGGCAGCGCCGACCAGATCATGGCCACGGCCAAGGAGCATGGCGCCCGCGGAGGCACGATCATCAAGGCCCGGTGGAGCGGAATGGAGGAACTGGAGCGGGGGTATGACCTGGAACTCACTCCGGAGCGGGACATTGTAGCCATTGTGGTGCCTAACGACAAGCGTCAGGCGATTATGGAGGCGGTAAACGAAAACCACGGTCTGCGCACCGCCGAGCAGGCTGCGGTGTGCTCCATTCCCATTGAACAGCTGGTCCGCCTGTAACCGCGCCCCAATTCTGTTTTGTGGTTTTAAGTCCGATGTTCCGAACCTCAAGGGGCGGGACACGGAGACAATGAGCTGAAACGAAAAAAGGAGTACCGCTGCGCGCAGCGGTACTCCTTTTTAAGCAGTTTCTTCTTCTTTTACCGGAACAGGTTCAGGAGTGAAGACGGATACGCCCCGCCCGTAGCTGAAGAACCAGCCGATGGCAGACACCACGATGGCCATGCAGATATCCATCACAGAGTGTTGCTTCATAAAAACGGTGGACAGGGAAATGGACAGGGCCATCCCGGCGAAAACGATCTTCCAGCCCGACCGCTGAAGGCGCTTACAGTCCCATAGTGCAAACATGGCCGCCAGAGAACCGACCACGTGGAGGGAGGGGCAGACATCTGTATTGGTATCGAAC
This sequence comes from uncultured bacterium, assembly GCA_905215425.1. GTDB lineage: Bacteria > Bacillota > Clostridia > Oscillospirales > Oscillospiraceae > Lawsonibacter. The sequence goes on along the minus strand of CAJMQD010000041.1, from coordinate 829 downwards.
TGGTAGAACCAGGCGATGATCCGGGTAAGGACATTGTCCTGCGCAAAGGATGTAGGCCGAAGATGCTGGCAGGTGGGGAACAGAATGAAGATCAGCAGGGCCAGAGTATAGGTGACGATAATGAAGTACATCATCTTCCGAAAGGCGGGCACATCAAAAAAGAAAGTATAGACCAGCGCACCAATGAGAAAGACAAACCAAAACAGATAGGGGATCAGCGCCCACTGGCAGAAGGGGATGAGATCATCCAGGGAACAGTGGACGGCGTAATAGATCTGTCCGGGGCGGAACCGCTCCAGCAGAAAAAAGATCAGACCAAAGAGAGGCCAGTAAAACAGCAGCTTGGCGTGGCGGTGCTCCGGGGTATTCAGCCATTGCAGGCCGGAGGGAGCTTCCCCTGTGCGGGCCGGTCTGCGCTTCCATTTATGCTTCTCCGCGGTGAAAGATTCGTTCATAACGCTGATCGACCTCCGCAGTTGAAATTTCTGACTTGTGTCCATAGTGGATGCATCCAACATTGTGACAATATATTGAAAGAAAGTCAATTGAAATTTTCAATAAAATTATCGTTAAAATAGAGATTCTCTGTCAGCATAAAGAAGTCAAACGGCGGAAGTCAAAAAGAAAACGCCCCATCTGCGGACAGCACGGGGCGTTTTCCTTTGGCGTTTATGGGGTTGTGACAGCGGTTATATAACCTGAAGCCGGACCTGTTCCCCTTCGGGGACGACCAGAATGGTATTTCCCGCCTTGGCCGCTCCCGACAGCAGCAGGTCGGCGGCGGGATCTTCCACCCAAGCGGAGACGGTGCGGCGCAGGGGGCGGGCCC
>CAJMQD010000040.1 GCA_905215425.1 uncultured bacterium | reverse complement strand
CAACAGATGAAAAAATCCCCGCTTTCCCTCGAAAAGGAGAGCGGGGACTTTTTATTTTATCAGGGATCCGCTGATTTTAGTTCAGCTTCAGAGCGTCCTTCACCTTGCCGATGATGAAGTTGCCCACATCACGGGAGGCGTCCACGGTCTGAGCGCCCAGGTGAGGAGTGACGATGAAGTTGTCACAGCCAAACAGGGGGGAGTCGAAGCCGGCGTCACCGGTCAGACCGCCATCGGCCAGCTCGTTCTCCATAACGTCGGTAGCGTAGCCGCCGATCTTGCCGGCCTTCAGGGCCTCGTACATGGCCTTCTCGTCCACGATACCGCCACGGGCCATGTTCAGCACCACGGCGTCGTGCTTCATGCTGGCGATAGACTCCGCGTTGAACATTTGGCGGGTCTCGTCAGTCAGAGGCATATGGATGGTGACAAAGTCAGCCACCTTCAGCACCTCGGCGACGCTCATGCTCTTGGCGTGCTGCTCCTCAAACACATGGGCGGGCAGGAAGGGGTCGTAGGCCACCACGTCCATCAGGAAGGCGCGGCCCAGCTCGCCCACGCGCTGGCCGATACGGCCAAAGCCCAGGATCCCCAGGGTCTTGCCCCGCAGCTCACGGCCCACGAAACGGTACTTGTCCCAGCGCTTGTTGACGGTTACGTCCAGGTCAGCGGGAATGGTGCGGCGGGACAGCTCCAGCATCTTGGCCAGAGTCAGCTCGGCCACGGCGTTGCCGTTCATGCCGGGGGCGTTGAACACCTGAATGCCCTTGGCCTTGGCAGCGTCCAGGTCGATGTGGTTCAGACCCACGGAGCAGACGCCGATCACCTTCAGATTCTTGGCAGCGTCCAGAATCTCCTTGTTGATGGCGGGGTCGACACGCATGATCAGCACGTCATACTCGCCGATCAGGTCAGCCAGCTCCTCCTGAGTGGGCAGCATCTTGGTGTCTACCGTCATGTACTTGCCCAGCTCACGGCTGATGCCCTCATACACCTCGTCAATGATCAATGCTTTCATTCAAATGACTTCCTTTCTTTCCCTTTTTCTTGCACAGTTACAGAAGCGGCCCTCCCCAGTGCCGTGATCTGCAAGCTGCGCCTGCGGTTCTTTCTTTTGTAAATTCATTATTGCATAAACCAAAGAAATTAAACAGCATTTTTTTAATAGGAGTTGCCACAGGCATTACATTGTGGTATAATTGATTTGCACAGCTAAAGTATAACCCTTCACTTATTAAGGGGGCGGCTCTATGAATTTTCAGAACCTGAAATATTTCCTTTTAGTTGCAGAAGAATTGAACATCACACGGGCGGCTGAGCGGCTATATATTTCCCAGCAGTCCCTGTCCAACCACATCGCCAATATGGAGCGGGAGCTGGACGTAAAACTGTTCACCCGCTCCCCCAAGCTGTCTTTGACTTATGCAGGAGAGCTGCTGGTAGACACCGCAACTCAGATTCTGGATCTGCATACCCAGTATCTCACCAAGGTGGGGGACATCAGCCGCCACTATATGGGCGTGCTGCGGCTGGGGATCTCCCACACCTGCGGTCTGGCCCTGCTGCCCGAGATCCTGCCCCGCTTCCGGGAGGAGTTCCCCATGGTGGAATTTTCTCTGTTCGAGGGCAACTCCAACCAGCTGGAGGACGAATTGGCCCACGGGCGGATCGATCTGATCGTCTGCTTTCAGCCCGTTACCCTGGAGGGGGTTGAAACCCTGCCCCTGGTAGAGGGACATCTCATCATGGTGGTGCCGAAAAATTTCACCGACCAGCTCTTTGGCGGACAGGCGGAACAGGTGCGCCGGGCCTTTATGGACGGGGCGGATATCGCGGCCTTCCGGTCCATGCCCTTCGTTTTGCTGAAGCGGGGCAACCGCACCCGCAGCATTGTGGACCAGTACTGCAGCCAGCACGCCTTTAAGCCCAAGATCGCGCTGGAGACCGAGAGCACCGCCACCACGCTGGCCATGGCCCAGCAGGGAATGGGTATTGCAATATGTCCGGAGCTTTTCCTGCGTGTGATCCACGTAAACAGCACCAACACCACAGCGGAGGGGCTGGACCTGTTCCCCCTGAACGCTGTATCCACGGTGAGCAAGCTGGTCATCGGCTACCGCCGTGACCGCTACCTGTCCCATTATGCGGAGCGGTTTATTTCCATTGCCCAAGAGGAGCTTAAACCGAAGCCGCCCGCAGGCCCCCGTTGACAGGGCGGCCTGTCCGGCCTATCATAAAAACAATCCGGCCCCATAACGGAGCCGAAGAAAGAAACGGAGAAATACAGTATGAAACAGATCGCCAGCTTTACGGTGAACCACGATAAACTGGAAAAAGGCATGTACATCTCCCGGATCGACGGGGATGTCGTCACCTATGATATCCGCATGAAAAAGCCCAATGGGGGCGATTATCTGGCCAACGGGGCGCTGCACACCTTCGAGCACCTGTTTGCCACCTATGCCCGGAACAGCCGCTTTACCGACGATGTGGTCTATGTGGGGCCCATGGGCTGCCGCACCGGGTTCTATCTGCTGGTGCGGGACACCATGTCCCACGGCGACGCCCTGGCGCTGGTTCAGGAGAGCTTCCGGTTTATCCGGGACTTCGAGGGGGAGATCCCCGGCAGCAAGCGCTGGGAGTGCGGCAACTATCTGGAACACGACCTGCCCGGTGCCCGGACGGTGGCCGCCGATATGCTGGCGGTTTTGAAGGACTGGAACGAGGGGAGGATGCAGTATGAGCAGTAAGCAGCCGGTGGGGGTGATCGGCGCCATGGACAGCGAGCTGTCCAGCCTGATCGCCGCGCTGAAGGGGCGAGAGGACCGCACCCTTCATGGACTTGTTTTTTATACCGGCACGCTGGAGGACAGTCCCGTGGTGCTGGTCAAGTGCGGCGTGGGCAAGGTAAACGCCGCCCGCACCGCTCAGGTGCTCATCGACGCCTTCGCCCCCAGCGCTTTGATCAACACGGGGATCGCCGGCGGGGTGGCCCCCGGGCTGTCCGTAGGGGACGCTGTGGTGGCCGACGGCTTGGTGCAGCATGACTTCGACGTTACCGCCTTCGGCCACGCCAAAGGCTACCTGTGTACCGGCGGAGACAGCAGCAAGCCCACCGTGTTTGTGCCGGAGCAGAAGGTACAGGACAGTCTGTTCCAGGCGGCGTGCGCCCTCCTGGGGGAGGGGCATGTCCACCGGGGCACGGTGGCCACCGGGGACCAATTTATCTCCGGCCGCGAGAGCAAGGCGGCGATCTGGGAGCAGTTCCACGCCTCTGCCGCGGAGATGGAGGGCGGCGCCATTGCCCAGGCGGCGGCGCTGTCCGGAGTTCCCTTCGGCGTGATCCGGGTCATCTCTGATCTGGCGGATGGCACGGCTCCGTCCTCCTTCGACCAGTTTGAACAGGAGACGGCGGACCGTTCTGCCGCCATTGTCAAGCGCACTCTGGCGCTGCTGTAACAAAAAATGCGGGATCCAGCGTATGCTGGGTCCCGCATTGTCGTTGACCATAAACCGGTCAGTTTAGTTTTTCCGCCGGATGGAGAACCAGGGTGAACTCCGCCTCGTTCTGTTGGAACACCTGGGCGTAGTAGCTCAACACCTGCTCGGCCGCGGACATGAGATACGTAAAGTCGGTCCCCACGCCGGGAGTTTGCCGGGCATACTCCCGGTGGGTCTGGGTCAGGCAGTCCATCAGGGCCTGGGCAGAGCGGGCAGGCCGGATGCTCTGGGGTGCTGTTTCTTGGCGGCGGGCATAGGCGGTCAGGGCCAGCTCGTAAATCCCGTGTTCTGCCATCGAGCCGGGATACCAACTGTTATGGGGGTAGGTAAAGTAGTCCTGAACATAATGCAGAATATATCCCAGCCGCAGATAAGAGGCGCAGCTCTCCCGGCCGGTTTCCTCCAGACGGAGCATCCGGCGGGCGGTCTTGTCCCGGGTGGAGTCCCAATTGTGCCCGCCCACATAGGTAAAGACCAGGAGATCAGGCAGCAGGCTGCCCAGCTTCAGGAAAAAGCGGTAGCGCCGGGGAAGTTCCTGCGCTAATAAACCAGTGGCGGTTAAATGTCCAAGCTTGTTCATAGTACATCCTTTCCAAAGGGGAGCAATTTCGGATCCAGAGGCAAGACTAACACACTGGGGTGGGGGATTCTATCACTGGAATGTAAACTTTTTGTGAAGGATACCGGAAAACCCTGTCAGGCAGAGCCTGCAATGCCATTAAGTTAAGGGCTTTGTCATTGCGAGCCAGTCCGCAGACTGGCGCGGCAATCCGTTTTCTCTGACGTTTTGAATACGGATTCCCACGGCAGTGACATCGGTCACTGCCTCGGAATGACAGGTTTCTCTTAACTGAATGACATTGGGCAGAGCCTGACAGGGTTTTTGTCTTGTGGAGTTCTATGACCGTAAGCCGGTGAGGGAATAGACCGCTGGCTCAAGACCGGCGTTTTGCACCGGAGCTTCGCCGGCGCAGGCGGGAGAAAAGGGGATGGACGGTCTCCTGCAGGGCGCAGTATTTATCCGCCGCACACACCAGCCAGGCCTCTCGACAGGCGGGAGGGTGGGGCGTCAGGGGGAACATATGCCGGACAATGATGTTCTCCTCCACCGGGGACAGCTCAAAATCCTCTCTGGCGTTTTTCAGGGCCGTTTTCGGGTGAACAAAGCCGTGCAGGCCCTCTCTCTTATGACTGGGGTCATGCCAGTCGTAAAGGAAATAGTCGTGGAGCAGCGCCCCGCGGATGAGCGCCTGCTTATCCACCCGCAGCCGCAGCACCCGGGCCAGCAGCAGGCTGGCCGCCGCCACGTTGACGCAGTGGCGCATAACGGTGGTGGTACCGTGCTGATACAGGCGGCGCTGCAGCTGAAAGCGGCCGTGTCCCCTCAGCGCCCGGAGGGTATTTTTTAATTCAGTGTCCATAACAGTATGCCTCAAAACAAAAGAATTTCTTTTGCGGGTATTACAGCACCTCTGACGGGAAATACAAGCCGGTCAGCCCAACAGGTCGTCTTTGACCCGGGCGAAGATCCGGTCGGCCCGCCCGCCATACTGATCCAGCATGGTCAGGCAGTGGATATTCAGCTCCGCAGCCTTCTCCCGGTCCTTCAGAGACCTGGTGTTGACAAACACGTTGAGGGATGCGGCCTCCAGCGCCCCCTTCACCAGGGCTGCGGCGCAGCCTGCATCGGACACCGCCAGCCGGGAGCCCTTCTCCGCCATTACCTCAATGACCTCCAGACTCTGGCCGCACAGCTCCATGATGCGCACCGGAGCGGCGCAGGCGGTCAGGGTGGCCGCCTCCAGAACCTCTGCACGGGCGGGATCGTCCTTGGGGATGCCGTAGGCCTGGGCCAGAGGGAGAAAACCCTCTGCGTCAGCTGCCACCTGGTCCAGCAGCTCGGCCTGCAGCTGCTCACACCGGGCCATCAGGCCCCGGAGCTCCTCCTCTACGTCGGCGTATTTCTTCTTGCCCACGGTGAGGGCGGCCACCATATTCCCCAGGGCCGTCCCCAGGGCGGCGGCCAGGGCGGCGGCCCCTCCGCCCCCGGGAGCGGGGGCAGAGGAGGCCAGCGCCGCGACAAACTCCCGGCAGGATTTCATGGTATCGTCCATATTGTGCTCCTTCCCCGCCGCTGGAGGGCGGCGGCTTGTTCTGCACGAATTCTACCACAAAAGAGCGCCCTCCGGCAACAGGAGAACGCCCTTTTTCCCTTATTTCTCATATAGAGCCGCCACCTTAGCCAGGGAGCGGCGATACGCCGCCACAGCCTCCGGCGGCCCCAGCAGCTCCACGTTGTCCTCCAGGCCGAACAGCCAGCCGAAGAACTGGGGACTGACCACCAGGGGCAGAGACAGCGTAAAATACTCCTCCCCGTCGGGCACCAGGATCACATCCCGGCCGAAGCGGTCCAGCACCACCCCCACCATGGCGCGGCGGCAGCGCAGACGCACCGTGGCCTCCTGTCCGGCGAACATCCCGAAGTGCTTCTGCCCATAGGTGGCCAGGTCGAAGTTGGGATAGCGGTCCTCCCCCTGGCGGGGCAGGCAGGTGACGGCGATCTCCTCCATCTTGTCCACGCGGTAGTGGCGCATCTGACTGTGGGCGTGGTCGTAGGCGGCCAGATAGTAGAAGTCGCTGCTCCAGATCAGCCCGTAGGGGGACACGGTATACCGCGCCCCGTCCCGGCGGTAGACCTTGTTCAGGCGGACGTCGTAGTCGAAATAGCGGAAGGTGATGGCCCGGCGCTGGGCGATGGCGCTGTGGAGCTTATCCACGTTGTAATAGATGCTCTCGTTCATCACCTTCACCCGGCCGGTGACATACACCTGCCGCTGGAGCTGCTGGGCCTGATAGACGCTGGTCAGCCCCTCCAGCTTGTGGATCAGGGCGTCGCTCTTTCTGCGGGTGAGGAAGCGGCTGGACTGCACCGCGTCCACCAGCAGCTTCAGCTCGGGCAGCTCAAACTCCCGCTGGGCGACGAACCAGCCGGGACTGCCGCCCTTCCGGCTCTGCACATCCAGGCCCAGGGTGCGCAGGGCCTCCATGTCGTCATAGATGCTCTTGCGCTCGGCGGAAATGTCGTATTTCGCCAGTTCGGCGATGATCTGCCGGATGGACAGGGGGTGTTCCTCGTCCGACTGGGTCAACAGCAGCTGGGCCAGGCGGAGCAGCTTGGCCTTTTGGTTTGCGCCCTTTGCCATGGCGGTCCCTCCGTTCGTTCTTTTGTCCCTTTAGGCTATCAGAGGAATGGTACTAAAAACCGGACTTTTCTTTGAGGATACCACAGGTGTCTGCCGGGCGCAAGACAGAATCCGGCCGTAATTTCCAAAATATGTATAAAATCGTGCAATTCCGGCGGGGTGCGCGGGGAGTATAGAAGGTATTTTACACCGCGCCCTGTCATTGCGAGCCAGTATGCCCGCCGCCGCTGTGTCATTGCGAGCCAGTCCGCAGACTGGCGCGGCAATCCGTCCTACGCCGCGGCAATCCGTTCCCCGGGGATTACGGATTCCCACGGCAGTGACAAGGGGGCGGACCGCCACATGGGGCGGCCCCTACGGAATGCGATCAACGGACGTTACACATTGTAGGGGCGGCCCTATGTGGCCGCCCGGCGCGCCGAAAAAGTCGATTTGTACCCCGACGTGCATATTAAATTTTAAGGAGGAACGCACAATGACCCAAACCACCAATTTCCAACTGAACCAGTGGTCCCCGGACGACTACGTCCGCCGGACGGATTTCAACGCGGACAACCTAAAGATAGACGCCGCCCTGGCGGCGGCGGGGAATT
>CAJMQD010000039.1 GCA_905215425.1 uncultured bacterium | reverse complement strand
CAATAAAGCTTTTCTGCGCCTCTACCTGCCCCCGGTAGACATCCACCACATAGCTGAGTACCTGGAAGGTATAGAAGCTGATGCCGATGGGCAGTGCCACGCGGAGCAGAGGCAAAGATAAGCCGGTAAGGGTATTGAAGCCGGAGATGAAAAAATCCGCATATTTACAGTAGCACAACATCCCCAGACTGAGCACCGCAGAGAAGGTCAGGCACAGCTTGGCACGTTTCTGATCCTGGCGGTACTGCTGCACCAAACAACCAAACACATAGCCCTGTGTGATCGAGATGATCATGAAGATTAGAAAGCGCCGCTCTCCCCAACCGTAAAAAATCAGGCTGGAGAGGAGCAGCACCATGTTCTTCCATCGATCCGGAACTAAAAAGTAGATCAAGATCACGCAAGGCAGGAAGGTATACAAAAATGGAAGACTGGAAAAGAGCATAGGTCCCCCCTGTTATCAATCGATCCTTAGGCGATGGGCTCGTCGTACACCACTGCTGCGGCGGAGTAGCAGCTCTTCAGCATATCACAGAACGGGTTCACCAGATCCTCTGCACCAAACAGAGACACCACATAGTTGTCCAGGGTCAGAATTACCATCTTGTCGGGGAAGCCGCACATCCACTGCCTGGACTGGATGCTCTCGTGCAGACTGTCCGCTACCTTGGACACATCGTCCTGGTTCTTTACGCGGAATGCGCCGCAGGTAAAGGTGTTAGCATTCATCATGTGGATCAGAGAGGCCGCATCGTCGATCAGGCCAGCGCAGTCCTCAGGCAGAGCCAGCATGTAGTCCAGATTCTCGGTGTCGCTTACGTCAAAGCTTCCGGGAGCATCGTCCACACTGTGGTCAAAGTCGCCGCCGGCCGCGGGGAATTTATCGTCGTCGGAGAGCTTATCCCATACTGTGGTCAGCAGAGCGTTGGAGTCCGCGATGGTGTTGTCTCCGCCCTTGTTGTCGTCCTTCTTTCCGCAGGCGGCCAGAGACAGCAGCATCGCGGCGGCCAGCATCATACAAAATACCTTTTTCATGTTCATTTCTCCTTATCAGTTTGATCGTTTGTTTTCTTACTTTTCTTGAAGGGTCCATTCCATCAGGTCTTGGTCGTAGCGCAGCAGGAATGTCCGTTTCCCGGCTTTCAATTTGTAAGTCTGGGCGGGATCTCCGTCTTCAATGACCCACAGAAGTTCCGTGGGTTCCAGAACGGAGCAGGAGTCGCTTCCTGCCTCATCCCCTGCTGCATCAGCGGGCAGTATTGTCCCCGCAGAGACACTGATCTCTGTCTTGCTGGAAGCATCTGCAAAAAAGACGATTTCTATTCGCTCCTGTCCGTCGATCCCTCGCAGGGCATGGGGCGCGATGCCGCCCGAAATGGGCATCGGGGTCTTTTCAACAGTTTCTCCATAGAGCTGGAGCTCTGTGCCTGAATCAAGCTGCAGCGCCCAAGCGCCAGAGGCCACAAGCACCAGACAGGCGGCTGCCGCTAACCCGCGGGTGAGGCCCCGTCCTCTTGCCGGTTTAATCGTTCTGGCCTCTTCGATCCATTCATCGTCCAGCCCTGTGATGGCCTGGGCCGTCACGTCACGCTTCAAAGCGGTATCCCTCCTTTTCCAGGTAGAACCGCAATTTGTTCCGGCAGCGGAACAGGGCGGATTTTACCTTGCTGGGTGTGATTTGAAAAAGCTCTGCGATCTCCTCCACACTGTCACAATAGAAGTAGCGGCGCACAAAAATCTGCCGCTGCTGTCTGGGCTGGGTCCGCAGAAATGCATTGATGCTTTGCGACAGGGCTGCCGCATCCAACTGCTCATCCATGGCCATAGAGTCCGGTATGCTGCTGTCCAGCTCGTCCAAAGACAGGGCGAACTGGCCGCCGCCCCGCTTATCCGCCCGCTCCGCTTGATAGCGGTTAATTGCCAAATTGCGCGCGATTTTACCCAGAAAAGCGGATAAAACCTTGGGCCGCTGGGGCGGAATCCCCTGCCAGGCGTGGAGATAAGTGTCGTTTACGTTCTCCTCGCTCTCCTGCAGACTGCCTAAAATGTTGAAGGATATCTTCATGCAGTAGGGACCGTATTTCAGTTCTGTCTCCCGGATGGCGTTCTCATTGCGCTGCCAGTACAGGTCAACAATGTGTTCGTCCTCCATGGCTCCTCCTTCCCGCCGGAATCACGTCCCTAATATAAAAGACAGAACATGACGTCCTGTGGTTGCATCTTTTTTAAAAAATTTTTCTGATTTGTGTTCTCTGTGAAAAAAGAGAGAATCCGCCTTATATCAATGCCATTAAGTTAAGGGCTTTGTCATTGCGAGCCAGTCCGCAGACTGGCGCGGCAATCCGTTTTCTCTGACGTTTTGAATACGGATTCCCACGGCAGTGACATCGGTCACTGCCTCGGAATGACAGGTTTCTCTTAACTGAATGACATTGCGCCTTATATCCGGCATTTCTCTGATTGTACCTTATTTAAGTATGAGATAGCAAGTCATACCACAGCTTTTGTCTATTTTCTTCTTGATCGGCCCGCTGCGTATCCACAAGGTCAATTCTTTCTATGGCGGCACCCAACACAGTTAGAAGAATTTCTTACGGAAAGAATTTTCCTGCACAGAAACGAGCTGTAAAACTGTCGCTCTTTCAGTCCTTTTAACGGTTTTTTTACATTCTCCCCTTCTTGCCTTGCCCGGACTACCCTTCGATGGTATAGTTAAAGATGTTTGGGAGGAATGTTTCATGGTTTCATCATTTTTTCGAAATCTTCGCGCAGAATTCACCGGGTATAACACAGAAAAACTATTAAAAGACATGATGGCTGGACTGACAGTCTGTGCCGTAGCCCTGCCCCTTGCCCTGGCCTTCGGCGTCAGCTCCGGGGCTACCGCAGCCTCCGGTCTGGTCACTGCAATTGTGGCCGGCATCGTGATCGCCCTGCTGGGCGGTGCTTCCTATCAGGTATCCGGCCCCACCGGCGCCATGAGTGCCGTGCTGATCGGCATTGTGGCTCAATACGGCCTTCAGGGCGTGTTCTTTGCTTGTTTTGCCGCCGGTGTTCTGCTGCTGGCTGCCGGACTGTTAAAGCTGGGCCGTCTGATCGGCTTTATTCCCATGCCCGTGGTCATGGGCTTTACCTCCGGTATTGCCATCATTATTGCCATGGGACAGATTGACAACTTCTTTGGCACGGTGTCTGAGGGCGGCTCCAATTTAGAGAAGCTCGCCTCCTATGGCCGCCTGGGCTTCCACCCCAATCTCCAGGCCGTCGCCATCGGCCTGCTGGTGGTGGTCATCATGTTGGTATGGCCTAAGAAATGGGGCGCCAAGGTGCCCGGCTCTCTGGTGGGTATCATTGCGGCCGCCGTTGCCGCTGCGGTGCTCCATCTGGACGAGCTGGCTGTAGTTGGGGATATCCCCCGCACCCTGCTGCTATCTGACCGTCTGCATCTGACGGGGCTGAGCATGGATATGCTGTCCGGACTCATGTCCCCCATCGTCACCATCGCCGCACTGGGTATGATCGAGAGCTTGCTGTGCGGAGCTTCCGCCGCCCGCATGAAGAACGAGGACTTCCATGCGGACCAGGAGCTGATCGCTCAGGGCGTGGGCAACATTCTGCTGCCCTTCTTTGGCGGTGTACCCGCCACGGCTGCCATCGCCCGTACCAGCGTAGCCATCAAGTCCGGCCAGCAGACCCGGATGACCAGCGTATTCCATTCCGTTTTCATGCTGGCTTCCATGTTCCTGCTGGGCGGCGTTATGGCCCGCCTGCCCCTGTCCGCTTTGGCCGGCGTCCTGATGGTTACAGCCTGGCGCATGAACGACTGGGCCGGCATCAAGTACATCTTCAGCCACCGTTTCAAGTCTGCGATCAGCCAGTTCCTTATCACTATGCTGGCCACTGTGATTTTCGACCTGACCGTGGCCATCCTGCTGGGTGTGCTCTACTCCGCCATCCTGTACGTGGCCCGTGCCAGCCGGATTCGAGTGGAGTTCTCCGCCATCGACAGCAACCGCCTGCGCACCGATGTGGGCAAGTCCCCGGTACTGGATTCTGCCGGCATGGCTTATGTTACCGGCTCTCTGTTCTTCGGTGCGGTGGATGAATTCAACCGGCGCATGGCCGATATGCCCGAGGAGGACCACCTGATCCTCTCCTTGCGCGGTATGCCTAGCATGGATGTGTCCGGTGTACAGACTATGCTGGAGCTGTGCCAGCGTCTTCTGGGCCAAGGCAAGACCATCGCCTTCTGCGGTGTGGCGCCTGAGGTCCGCGCCTATTTCGATCGGGCCGGCGTCACCGAACTGGTGGGAGAAAACGCTTACTTCCCCAGTGCAGACCAGGCCATCCTGTCTCTGCTGGACTATGAGCTGACAGAGTGATCTGATGAACGAGAAGCCCCCGGACCGTACGGTCCGGGGGCTTTCTTCATCCCGAAGGGAGGGATGGTTGCCGTTATTCTGTGGGCTTCGATGTTTCTTTATGCGGCACCGGCAACGTCTGAGTCATATACTCCTCTGTCGCCGTGGGCAATCCGTGCTTTTTTAAACTGCGCGCCGCCAGTCTGGATACCGCGCTGTAAATCATGGCAAAGACCGGCACGCCCAGCACCATGCCCGCAAACCCAAACAGTCCTCCAAACAGCAAAATGGAAAATAGGACCCAGAAGGAGGCGAGTCCCGTGGAATCGCCCAAAATCTTGGGGCCCAGGATATTGCCGTCAAACTGCTGCAAGATGAAAACAAAGATGATAAAGTACAGGCACTGCTTGGGGCTGACCAGGAAAATCAGCATCGCACAGGGAATTGCGCCAATGAAGGGGCCAAAGAAGGGAATGATGTTGGTCACGCCGATGATGGTGGCCACCAAGGCTGGGTATGGGAAGCTGAAGAGATTGCAGCATACCAGAGCAATCAGGCCAATGATCAGCGAGTCCAGCAGCTTGCCGTTAATGAACCCGCTGAGAATGTGATAGGCCCGCCGGGTCTCCTCCACGATCCCCTCTGCCCAGCGCAGAGGAAAGATGCTGTATACCAGCTTCTTGCTCTGGGCCGCAAAGACATCCTTGCGCATGAGCAGATAGATGGAGACGATCACTGCCACCAGCAGGTCCTTCAGCAGATACAGAGTGCCGAACAAAACTGCGGACACATTGGACATCACGCCGGTCACATTGGGCAGGATGCTCTGCCGCAGCCAACTCAGAGTACTGCCCAGAGATTCAAAATTGGGCAGCAGCTCGGCATTGAACCAGCTTTCAAAATACGTTTCCGCCCGGTCGTAATAGTTCAGCACCAATGCCTGGATATCCGGATTGTTTTCAAAAAATCCGGCCAGCAAGGTCTGCAGCTTTTCAAAATAACCTGGGCATGCCTGGACAAGTCCCTTAATGCTGCGGTATACCTCAGGCAGAACCAAAGACAGCAGCAGATAGACGATCAGTGCGGCCAGGGTCAGGCTAAGAATGGTGGACAGAAAACGCAGCAGCTTCTGCTCCTGTTCTCCCGGCGTCCGTTTTCCGACTACACAGCCCGTCAATAAGCGGTTAAAGCCCCGCTGTATGGGCAGCAGCAGAAAGGCCAGAACCATTCCGTAAAAAACCGGCCGCAGAGTATAGGACAGCAGATTTAAAAACTTTAAAACAGCTCCCCAATGAAACACGCCAAAAAATAGCAGGATGCCCCCGGCCAACACGGCAAAGGCAGTCAGTCCCGCCGCAATATAGGGGTGAAAATCGTTCTTTCTCATGGGGTCACTCCCCTTTCTCGGCTCAGACCTTCAGCTCCGTCTGCTTCTCGTTCAGAGCCTCGGGATACTGTGCCAGCACGGGACGGATGCAGTTGGCCAAGAAATCCTCTACCTGCCGGGGGCAGCAGCCAATATAGCGGCTGGGCTCCAGATGGGCGGTCAGCTCCGCTTCCGTCATGCCGAACAGAGGATCGGCGGCAATCAGCTGGATCAGATTGTTGCTCAGACCCAGGTCCTTTACGTTCTTGCCGGCCTCGATGGACAACACGCGGATGCGCTCGTGCAGCTGCTGGCGGTCGCCGCCCCGCTTTACGGCGTCCATCATGATGTTCTCGCTGGCCATAAAGGGCAGCTCCTCCATCACATGGCGCTCAATAACCTTGGGGTGGACGATCAGGCCGGAGGATACATTCAGCATAATATTCAGGATGGCATCCACAGCCAGGAAGGCCTCAGGCACTGCGATGCGCTTGTTGGCGGAGTCATCCAGAGTCCGCTCAAACCACTGAGTAGCGGCGGTGATGGCCGGGTTATTGGCATCGGCGATCACATAGCGGGCCAGGGAACAGATCCGCTCGCTGCGCATGGGATTGCGCTTATAGGGCATGGCAGAGGAACCGATCTGATTTTTCTCGAAGGGCTCCTCGACCTCCTTCAGGTGGCACAGCAGACGCAGGTCGGTAGCAAACTTGCTGGCGGATTGGGCGATCCCCGCTAAGGTGGACAGTACGTTGTAGTCCATTTTACGGGAATAGGTCTGTCCGCTCACGGGGACAACGTCTGTAAAGCCCATCTCCTTGGCGATTTTCTCTTCCAGCTGCTTAACCTTCTCCTGGTCGCCCTCAAACAGCTCCAGGAAAGATGCCTGGGTGCCGGTGGTGCCCTTGGAGCCCAGCAGCTTCAGCGTGGAGATCCGATGCTCCACTTCCTCCAGATCCATCAGCAGCTCGTTCATCCACAGGGTCGCGCGCTTACCCACAGTGACCAGCTGAGCGGCCTGGAAGTGGGTGAATCCCAAGGTGGGCATGGCCTTGTATTCGTCAGCGAACTTCGCCAAGCTGGCCAGCACCTGCACCAGCTTGTTCCGCACCAGCACCAGACCCTCCCGCATGAGGATCACATCGGTGTTGTCGCCCACATAGCAGCTGGTGGCACCCAGATGAATGATGGGCATAGCCTTAGGGCACAGCTCTCCATAAGTGTGTACATGGGCCATGACGTCGTGGCGCAGCTTCTTCTCCCACTGAGCCGCCTTGGCATAATCAATGTCGGTGATATGGGCTTCCAACTCATCTACCTGTTCCTGCGTTACGGGCAGGCCCAGTTCCATCTCCGCACGGGCCAGAGCCACCCACAGGCGGCGCCAGGTGGAGAATTTCTTATCCGGAGAGAAGAGATACAGCATCTCATCACTGGCGTAACGGGAGGCCAGGGGGCTCTCATACTGATTGGTCGGCATTTCTATCTTCCCTTTCTTTTTTCTCTTCGGCCTGTATTTTAGTTTGGCCGCTTTCTTTGATCCTATGGGGAATGCGTATCATCGTAATTAT
>CAJMQD010000038.1 GCA_905215425.1 uncultured bacterium | reverse complement strand
CGGTCAAAACGGCCGGGCCGCAGCAGGGCGGGGTCCAGAATGTCCGGGCGGTTGGTGGCCGCCATGACAATGACTCCCTCGTTGGCGGAAAATCCGTCCATCTCTACCAGCAGTTGGTTCAGGGTCTGCTCCCGTTCGTCGTGACCGCCCCCCAGGCCGGTACCGCGCTGGCGGCCCACGGCGTCGATCTCGTCGATGAACACAATGGCGGGGGCATCCTTCTTGGCCTGGTCAAACAGATCCCGCACCCGGCTGGCGCCCACACCCACATACAGCTCTACAAAGGCGGAGCCGGAAATGGACAGGAACTGCACCCCGGCCTCACCGGCCACCGCCTTGGCGATCAGGGTTTTTCCGGTGCCGGGAGGGCCCACCAGCAGAACGCCCTTGGGCACTCTGGCTCCCAGGGCGGTGTACTTCTCCGGGTCCCGCAGGAAGTCTACCACTTCCTGCAACTCCGCCTTCTCCTCATCTGCCCCGGCCACGTCCTGAAAGGTGACCTTCTGACTCATATCCGCGGCAAATGTGGCCTTGGCGTGGCTGAATTTGTTGGCTCCGGGAGCCCCGCCGTCTACTCCACCGCTGCGGCGCAGGACCATAAAATACCAAAGCAGGGCCAGTCCACCCAGTGTAACTGCGTAAGGCACCAGAGAATACCACCAGGCGCTCTCCACCCCGGGGCGGATGTCATAGTCCTCAATGATCCCCTTCTGGCGCTGCACATCGATCAGCGCGTTCAGATCCTGATAGAAGGTCTGGTAATCCCCCAGCTGGCAGGTCACAGTGGTGGTGCTGTCTCCCTCTCCCCGCAGCTCCAGTGTCAGGGTATCGTCCTTTACCTGAAAACGTTTTACCCGCTCCTGCTCAAAATAGGTGCGGATCTGATTGTAGCTGGGTTCATCCTGACGGTCCATGCCCTGTATCATATTGACCACTGCAAAAAACACCAGCAGCACCGCCAGATACAGAGACAGATCCCGTCCCGTCATTTTTTTCAAACGATCACGTCCTTCCTCCTGTGCTCCGGCCCTGTGCCGGCGCACTCAGGGGTCTGCTTCAGCCCTCGTACACCTCGGGCTTCAGTACGCCCACATAGGGCAGATTGCGGTACTTTTCCGCATAGTCCAGACCATAGCCTACCACAAACGCATCGGGGATCTGGAACCCGGCGTAATCCGCCTTAATGGGCTTCACCCGGCGCTCAGGCTTATCCATCAGCGTGCAGATATGGATCGAAGCGGGGTGACGGGCAGCGAGCACATCCTTTAAGTAGTAAAGGGTATTGCCGGAATCCAGGATATCTTCAACAATCAGCAGATCCTTGCCTGCGATGGAATCGGACAGGTCCTTCTTGATCTCCACCTGTCCGGAGCTGGCTGTGCCAGCGCCATAGGAGGACACTGCCATAAAATCCACCGTCAGCGGCAGGTCAATGGCCCGGGTCAGATCCGCCATAAACACATAGGAACCCCGCAGCACCGCAGCCAGCACCAAATCCTTCCCCTGGTAGTCCTTGGTGATCTGCGCGCCCAGCTCCTTCACCCGCTGCTCCAGCTGCTCTTTCGTCAGCAAAACCTTTTCGATATCCTTTTCTAACATGGATAATCCTCACTTTCCGTGTCAATATTTGATTCCCGCCCTCTGCGGTATGATGAGTATTCTGTGATTTCCCCCTTTGTCCGCGCCCGGCGGGTCCTTTATTTGACAGGTGTGATCTGTATGTGCCACGCCGGACCCGGTCCGCCGGCCGCTGCGGCCCGGTCGGGACCCAGACCGCCCACGGCGGCCACCCGCTGCTCCCATCGGAACACCGGCAGGCTGTCCCGCTGCCGCGCCGGAACTTTTTCCTCGATCAGCCACCGCTTCAAACTCTTGGTGTGCCGTCCCGGCGGGGCCAAAATATCCCCGGTGCGGCGGCAGTCCACGGTGAGGCCGCTCACCGCCCCATCCAGCCAGAACTCCCACGGGGTGTTTTTTTGCCCGGAATAGCTCTCCTGACGGCAGCTGATGCTCCACCGGCCCCAGACTATGGCGCCGGGCATGGACAGCGCCGCTTCCTCTGCCGCAGGCTCCGGTCCCCTTTTTTCCAGCACCAGCAAATCGTATTCCCTGTGGGCCAGCAGCCCCCCGGGCAGGTCGATTTGGGCGGAGGGGTCAGAACTGCGGCACAGCTCCGTTATCGCCCGCAGATGGGCGGCGGTGCAGCGGCTGTCGCCGCTCCGGGCCTTGGTCATCAGCAAGCGGGCACACCGCAGAGCAATGGGATCGGCCTGGTCGCCCACCGCCGCAGCAGGGAGAACCAATCGCCCATTCTCCTCTTTCACATCGGATATGGCCCGCTGAGCCAGCTGTTCCAAATATATCTCGTCGCTGCGCACCACAGCGGAAAACTCGATCAGCTTGCGGTCAAAGTCCGGCTGTCGTTTTCGTATCTCAGGGACGATCAGGTGCCGCACCCAATTGCGGGCGTACTGCACATTCCGGTTGGTGCTGTCCTCCACCCAGGGCAGCCCCTGTGTACGGAGGCACTCCTCAATCTCCGCTCTGGTGGTGGTCAGCAGGGGGCGGATAATATTGTCCCGCACAGGCGGAATTCCCGCCAGTCCCCGCAGACCGGCGCCCCGCATCAGATGCAGGAGCACCGTTTCGGCATTGTCATCCGCGTTGTGGGCGGTGGCAATCACCGTACAGTTCAGCTCTCCAGCGGTCCGCTGAAGAAAATCGTATCGCATCTGCCGGGCGGTTTCCTCAATACCCTGGCCGGTCCGGGCCGCTTGTGCGGCCACGTTCCCCCGGCCGACGACCAGCTCCACACCGGGCAGGGGCTGGGCTACGCCCAGCGGTCCCGGACTGTGGTCCGGCCCACAGCACTGGGTGACAAACTCCTGCACAAACCGCTCATCCCGTTCGGACTCCGCCCCCCGCAGACAGTGGTTATAGTGGGCGGCGGACACCTGAATGTCCAGCCTGCGCCGCAGCCGGTACAGAAGATGGAGCAGGCACACAGAATCCGCCCCCCCGGACAGGGCGCACAGCACCTTTGTCCCCGGAGGCAGCATGTTGTATTCTGCAATCAACTTCTCTGCCGGTTCCAGCATAGCACATCCACCCTTCGGCGGGGCAAGGATTTTGTCCTTGCCGAAAAATTCGGTGTCTCAGGCTCCGCCCTCCGGCGGAAGTCAATACTCCTCCTGCCGCCACTCCATGTTGCCGAAGGTGGTAAACTCGGGCAGCCACTGAAGCTCCACCGTGCGGGTCTCGCCGTGGCGGTTCTTGGCGATGATACACTCGGCCAGGTTGGGGTTCTCCGTGTCCTTGTTGTAGTAGCCCTCCCGATAGAGGAACATGACGATATCCGCGTCCTGCTCGATGGCGCCCGATTCACGCAGGTCGGACAGCATGGGGCGCTTGTCGGTACGGCCCTCGTTGGCACGGGACAGCTGAGACAGGCACAAAACGGGCACGTTCAGCTCCTTGGCCATGATCTTCAGGGAGCGGGAGATATCGGACACGATCTGCTGCCGGTTATCGCCGGAGCGGGTCTTGCCCCCGGCGGACTGCATCAACTGCAGGTAGTCGATGATGACCAGGCCCAGGTTATCCACCCGGCGGCACTTGGCGTTGATGTCGGCCACCGTTACGGTAGAGTCGTCATCAATGAGAATTTTAGATTGGTTCAGAGAGTCGGCGGCGGCGGCCACCTTCTCCCAGTCATCGTCCGTAAGCTTGCCCGTAACCAGCTTTTTGTTGTCTACGAAGCACTCGCTGGCGATCAGACGCATGGCCAGCTGCTCCCGGCTCATTTCCAAGGAGAAGAACACCACGTTCTTCCCCGACTTTTTTCCCGCCTCCAGCAGAATATTCAGGGCCATGGAGGTTTTACCCATACCGGGACGGGCGGCCAGCAGGATCAGGTCGGACTTGTTCAGGCCGGAGATGGCCCGGTCCAGGTCCACCAGTCCGGTGGACAGGCCGGGGATGGCGCTGTCGCTGGCGGCCAGCTCGTTCAGGCGCTCGTAAGTCTCGATCATCACCTGGGAGATGGGGGTCAGTCCCCGGGCGGCCCGGCCCTGGCGGATGGCATAAATGCGCTGCTCCGCCATCTCCAGCATATCCTGACCGGTCTCCGTCCCCTGCTGGATCTGGGCGGTGAGTTCTCCCGCCGTCTCGGCCACCCGGCGCAGCAGAGTCTTGTCCTTCAGGATGGACACATACTCCTTTACGTTGGCGGCGGTAGGCGTGGCGTCCATCAGCTGGAGAACATACCCCCGGGAATTGGCCTCGTCATAGGTGCCGTTCTTCTTCATATTCTCCAGCACCGTGACCGGGTCAATGGTCATGGAGTAGTTGAACATGGAGTAGATGGACTCATAGATCTCCCGGTTCTGACGGAGATAGAAGTCGTCGGGGCGCAGCTGATCGATGACCTCCGGCACACACCGGGAGTCGATGAGCATAGAGCCCAGCACAGCCTGCTCCGCCTCCACGCTGTGGGGCATCTGCCGCAGCAGCAGTTCTTCTTCCTCAAACGCCATGGGATCACCTTCTCTTTCTATGGCGGCTATTCCACCCTGCAAGTGCGCAGAGCGCATTCCTTAGTACGGAAAAATCGTCATTCCGAGGCAGCGACCGATGTCACTGCCGTGGGAATCCGTATTCAAAACGTCAGAGAAAACGGACTGGCGCGCAATGACAACAGCACCGTATCATTTGAGTTGAATTACTCCTCGACCACCATCACCTTCACGGTGCCCATGATCTCATAGCCCAGCTTGGCCTTGATCTGGTAGCCGCCGCAGGACTTGATGGGCTCGTCCAGAACGAGCTTGGTCTTCGCGATATTCAGTCCGTGCTGGGCGGACAGGGCCTCGGCAATCTCCTTGCTGGTAACGGCGCCGAACAGGCGGCCGCCCTCTCCGGCCTTTGCGGTCAGCTTCACCTGAATGCTCTTCAGCTTCTCTGCCAGAGCCTGAGCCTCCGCCTTCTCGGCGGCCATCTGGGCCTGACGGGCCTTCTCCTGCTGCTTCATGGTGTTCACATTTTCCGCAGTGGCGGGCACAGCCAGCTTCTTGGGCAGAAGGAAGTTGCGGGCATAGCCGTCAGACACCTCTACCAGCTGACCCTTCTTGCCCTGGCCGCGCACATCCTGCTGTAAAATAACTTTCATGTTTGTTTCCTCCTAATAAATGTGATGATATTCTTCTTGATCTCCGGCCGACGGCCGGATCCGGATTGGCTTTTATGACGGGGATTACTCCTCCAGATACTTGTCGATGGCCTGAGCCAGCTCCTTTGCCACCTCTTGAATGGTTTTCCCCTGGACCTGACCGCCGGCAGCCGCAGCATTTCCGCCGCCGCCCAGCGTCTCTAAAATCACCTGAACATTGACCTCCCCCATGGAACGGCCGGAGATAATGACCCGGTCTCCATCGGGAGCCAGAACGAAGGATGCATCGATCCCGATGATATTCAGCAGCTCGTCCGCCGCCTGGGCGATGATCACCCGGCCCACAGCCTTCTCGGCGACGGCGACGGCGATGTGGTCCCGGTAAAGGTGGGCGTGCTGAATGATGGAGTATTTGGCGATGGTGTCCTCCAGGTCGTTCTGGAACAGCTTTTTCACCTCAGCTGTGTCCGCACCGGAGCGGCGAAGGAAGGCCGCTGCCTCAAACGTGCGTCCGCCCGTGCGCATGGTGAAATTCTTGGTGTCCAGCACGATGCCGGCCAGCAGTGCCTCGGCCTCAGCCCGCAGCAGGTCCGCAGGCTCCATAATGCACTGGAGCAGTTCGGTCACCAGTTCGCAGGCAGACGAGGCGTAGGGTTCGTGATAGTTCAGTGCGGCGCCCTCAATGTAGGTGGCGGCCCGGCGGTGGTGGTCGATCACCGCCACTCTGGGGCATACCTCCAGCAGCTCCGGTGCCTGTACCTGCTCCGGGCGGTTGGTGTCCACCACCACCACCAAAGCCCGGTCATCTGCCAGAGCCTTGGCCTCGGAGGGGGACAAAAATCCGTCCCGATATTCAGGCAGGGCGGCCAGCCGCTCTACCAACACCTGGGCCGGGACGCTCCCCGCCTCCCGAATGATGTGGGCGGGCACCCCCAGCTTCCGGGCGGCGGCAAAAATGCCGGCGGCGGCGCCTACACAGTCGTTGTCCGCCATACGGTGGCCCATGATAAACACATTGGAGGAGTCGGACAGCAGCGCGGACAGGGCATTGGCCATCACCCGGCTCTTCACCTTGGTGCGCTTCTCCGTCTCCTTGGCCCGGCCGCCGTAGAACTCGAAGGTGTTTTTATCCCGCACTACGGCCTGGTCGCCGCCCCGGGACAGCGCCATCTCGATCGACAGGTTGGCCAGCTGAAGCAGCTCCTGGAAGGAGTCGGCATCCTTTCCGATCCCGATAGACATAGAGGCGTTGATCCCGCTGGGATTCTTGACCTGCCGCACCAGATCCAGCAGGTCAAACTTTTTCTCCGCCAGGCCGGGAAGATACTGCTCTTCAAAGATGAACAGGTAGCGATCCCGCTCCAGACGGCGCAGCAGACCGTTGATGTCTGCCGTCCAAGAATCCAGCCGGGTATTGATTTCGGACATGATGGCCGCCCGCTCGTTCTCTGACAGGTTTTTCATCAGGTCCTCATAGTTGTCGATCAGCAGCACCGCAGCCACCGGACGGGAGGCCAGATAGCGGTCGCGGTCGGCACAGACGCGGGTGACGTCTACCCAGTAGGTGGTTGCCATAAAGCCCATGGCGCTGCGGCCGCCGGTGCGCACCAGGCTGCCGAACACCAGGAATCGCTTTTCGCCCAGACAGACCTCCTCCGGGCACTGGTTTTTGCCCTCCATCAGCCAGCGCACATCAAAGCCCGGAGCCACGCTGGACAGCTTGGAGTCGTACAGGTGCTCCCGCTCCCCTGCGATCTGCAAAAAGCGGTCGTTGCTCCAGATGATATCTCCGCTCTCCGGCCGGAAGATCAGCATGGGCAGCGGCGCGTTGGTCATGGTATCCTTGGTGGCCAATTCCACATTTCCCGTCACGTTATCCAGATATTTCTGGATCGCTTTCTGCCGGCTCTGGCTTCTGCGCTGATGATACAGCCCCAGCAGGACCACCACCACCAGTTCTCCCGCCCCCAGATAGGGACTGAACGCGCAGGTTCCCAAAGCAAACAGCACCAAAAACAGGAAATATAACTGGGCACTGGGTTGAAGCAATTGCGTCAGCTTTCGATTCAAGGCAAGGCCCCCCTTCTGTCGATACAAACTATACCCCATGGTAAGGGTAGTTTATTATATCAAGTTCCTATTCAAAAAACAATACCTTCTGTCCCCATCGGCGCTGCTTTATCCGGGAAATCTCTTGTTCCGTCCCTTATTGCCATCCACTCCCGGCTGTGCTACAATGGCTAATGCTGAAGCGGCCGGCCGGCCGCAGACTTTTACGGCAAGCGAGGTCGCTATGGTATCCATTGGAGGAATTCTAATCGAA
>CAJMQD010000037.1 GCA_905215425.1 uncultured bacterium | reverse complement strand
CCGAACTTGGCCTTCTCGCTGGCCAGACGGATGTCGCAGGCCATGGACAGCTCGCAGCCGCCGCCCAGAGCAAAGCCGTTTACCGCGGCGATGGTGGGCTTGGACAGGTTCTCCAGCTTCAGGAACACCTGGTTGCCGAACAGACCAAAGGCCTTGGCCTCGGCGCTGGACAGGGTGGACATCTGGCCGATGTCCGCGCCGGCGACAAAGGAGCGGCCGGCACCGGTGACAATGGCCACATACAGCTCGGGATCGGCTTCCACCTGATCCAGCACCTGGCTGAGTTCCTCCAGCACCTGACGGTTCAGGGCGTTCAGCGCTTCGGGACGGTTCATAGTGATCAGGGCGATATGGCCTTCCCGTTCTAACGTAACAAATGCCATAAATAGTAACCTCCTTCAAGTCCCCGGCAGGATAAGGCCGGGAAGCGTAACCGAACTCATTATAGCTTGAAAAAGGCTGCAGGGCAAGGGATAAATGGGAATCTTACCCCATTTTGCCCACGAAGGCGTGGAATACCCGGAAAAGACCGGGAATACAGTGGACGGAGAGGAGGGACTGGCTTGGAAAAGAAAAAACGTTTCAGCGGAAGCGGCATAGTTTTTTTGACAGTGGTTGGAATACTGTCTCAGTTTTTAGGCTTCGGATACCGGGTGGCCATGTCGCGGATGGTAGGCGCGGAAGTTATGGGGCTGTATCAGCTGCTGATGTCCGCCTATGCCGTGCTGCAGTCGCTGACGTTGACGGGAATGACAGCGGCGGTGTCTAATCTGACCTCTCAGTACCTGGCCCGGCACAACAGCCGGGGGGCTGCCCGGGTGCTGTCCTGTGCCATCGGCCTGTTTTTCCTTCTGCTGCTGCCGGCGGCGGCCGGGGTGGTCCTGTTCAGCGACGGGATCTCCGTTCACCTTCTGGGCGATGCCCGTACCCGCCTGGGGCTGGTCTTGCTCTTGCCCTGCGCGGCCTTGACAGGAATTGAAAACCTCCACAAACACCACTTCTACGGGGCGGGGCGGGTGTGTCTGCCGGGCGGGGTGGATCTGGCGGAGCAGTGTATCCGCGCGGCGGCGGTGCTGACGCTTTTATGGGTCTTTCTGCCCCAATATCCGGAGCGGGCCGCCGGATTGATCGTGCTGGGAATGTGGGTGAGTGAAATATTCTCCTCCCTGACTCTGGTGGTACTGACCCGGCAGTGGCGGCGGCAGGAGCGACCCGCCGGACCGGGAGAGTCTGCCCGGATCTGCCGGAAAAAGATTGCCGACATCGCCATACCGGTTGGGACCACCGCCCTGCTGGGAAATCTCATCGGGGCGGCCAACGCGGCTTTGATTCCGCAGAAGCTGGCAGAGGGAGGAATGGCGCCTTCGGAAGCACTGGGAAAATTTGGCGTGGTGTGCGGCATGACTATGCCCATGCTGGCGGTGCCCACCGTGTTCTTAGGGGCAATTTCGCTGACGCTGACGCCCCGGTTGGCCAGAGCCGGCGCCTTGGGGGACCGAGAGAAAATCCAGCGGCTGTCTGACCGGGCGGTGACATTGACGGCGGTTCTTACGCTGCCCGCTATGGGGTTGATGGCTGCGGTCGGGGATGAACTGGGAAGGGTCCTGTTTCGGCAAGGCGGAGTGGGAGAGTTTTTGGTCCCTCTTGCGGGGGTCATGGCCCTGTGCTGCTATGAATCTGTCCTGAACAGCATTCTCAGCGGTGTGGGGCAGCAGCGAGCGGTGGCAGTAATTTCTCTGCTGAGCGGAGGAGCGCAGCTGTGTATTACATTGGGTACGGTGGCGCAGATCGGAATGGCGGGGTATGTGCTGGGGGCGGCGGCCGCTTCCGCACTGGGACTCGTCCTCAGCGGAGTGTGGACAATGAGAAGCACCGGAGCGCACATCCGGTGGATGGACTGGGTGATCATCCCCGGGCTGTCTGCACTGTTGGCGGGGCTGAATGCCCGGCTGTTATTGCGGGTACTGTTGGATTCTGGAACAAGCACCCTGGCGGCCATTCTTGGGGCAATCGTATTTGGCCTGTGGGTCTATACAGCAGCGATACAGGCCCAGGGAATGGAGGTGAAAGGCCGGGGAAAACCAGATTTGGTATTGAAAACACTGCGGGAGGAATGGAGCGTGAAGGGGAAAAGGCTTGTTGTGTGTTTGGCAGTCCCGCTTGGAGTGGGCGGTTTATCCTGGTTATTGACCCGGCAGGGAATGGAGATCGTCCAGAGAGCGATCGTTCATCCGCCCCTGACGCCGCCCCGATGGGTGTTTCCGGTGGTGTGGACAGTTCTGTATCTGATGATGGGAACAGCCAGCTTTTTGGTGTGGCGCAGTCAGGAGCGGGGATATACAGCGGGCGCCCCATTGGAGTTATACGGAGTGCAGCTGGCGGCTGGCCTGCTGTGGACCGTGATATTTTTCTCTGGACGGCGGTATGCTTTGGCGTTTTTCTGGCTGGTTCTCTATTGGCTGCTGGCCTTTTTTACAGCGCTGTCCTTTGCAAAACGCAGCCGGGCGGCAGGGTGGCTGATGGTGCCGTATCTGCTGTGGCTGACCTTTGCAGGGTATCTGAATTTTGCCGTGTGGCGGATGAACTGAAAATAGAACGGTTGATTCAAAAGCAGGTGCGCACTGTCCTCTGATTTGGATGAAATAAGGGACGGCATGGCTGAAACCATGCCGTCCCTGCAATTATATTCTGCTTGGTGGGAGGGCTGCTTTTATCACCCTTACCAGGCGGCCACGCAGCCGTCGCATCGGGGCTCGGTGCCGCCGGCCAGCACGCCGCTGTCCAGCTTCCAGATGATCTGTCCGCGGCCCATGGCCAGGTTGCTGGCGGGGATGGTGACGCTGTGGCCCATGGCCTTCAGGGCGTCGGCGGCCTCCTGACCGGCCTCCCGCTCCACCTCTACCTTCAATCCGCCGGTCCACTGGACCCGGGGGCAGTCCAGAGCGGCGTGGGGGTTCATGTGGTAGTCGATGGTGTTCACCAGCACCTGTACCTGACCCTGGGGCTGCATAAAGCCGCCCATGACGCCGAAGGGACCCACCGCATCCCCGTCCTTCATCAGGAAGCCGGGGATGATGGTGTGGTAGCTGCGTTTGCCGCCGGCCAGGCAGTTGTCACTGTTCTCGTCCAGGGAGAAGTTGGCCCCCCGGTCCTGAAGGGAGATGCCGGTGCCCGGGATGAGTACGCCGGAGCCGAAGGTCTTATAGTTGCTCTGGATGAAGGAGACCATGTTCCCCTGGCCATCCGCAGTGCATAGATAGATGGTGTCGCTGCCGGAGGGATTGCCAGCTTTGGGGTCCATTGCCGTGCCGCCGATGAGAGCGCGGCGTTTGTCCGCGTAGGTGGGGGAGAGCAGGTCGGCCACTTTGGTTTTCATGTACCGGGGGTCGGCCACATAGGTTTTGGCGTCGACAAAGGCCAGCTTGATGGCCTCCAGCAGCTTGTGGTAGGTCTCTGGGCTGGTACGGTCGGCAGGCAGGTCCATGCCGCTGAGGATGTTCAGCGCCATGAGCACGGTGATGCCGTGGCCGTTGGGCGGGATCTCACATACGGTGTAGCCGTGGTAGTCCGTGGAGATGGGCTCCACCCACATGGGGGAATAATTGCGGAAATCATCCTCGCAGAAGTATCCTCCGGTGCGGCGGCTGAAGTCCACGATGCGCTCCATCAGGGGGCCGCGGTAGTAGCTTTCACAGTTGGTGGCGGCCAGTTCCGCCAGAGTGTCGGCCAATTCGGGCCATCGGAACAGGTCGCCCGCCTCATAGGGGCTGCCGTCGGCTTTCATCATGGCCTGCCACCAGGGACCGTGGACCTGGGGAGCCTGTTCCATTGCGGCGGCGATGCGCTTGCTGTCCAGCTTCCACTGCCGGGCCACGTTGTCCGCCACGGGGACCCCCTCGCGGGCGTACTGAATGGCGGGGGCGAAGAGCTGGGACAGAGACAGGGTGCCGAAACGGCGGTTCAGCTCCGCCCAGCCTGCGGGAGCGCCGGGGACCATGGTGGGCAGCCAGCCCTCAAAGGGAACCTGGTCATAGCCCAATTCCTTGACTTTCTGGGCGCTCAGCGCCATGGGAGCTACACCGCTGGCGTTCAGACCGTAGAGTTTTTTCTCCTTTTCGATCCACACCAGGGCGAAGCAGTCAGAACCCAAGGCGTTGCCGGTGGGCTCCAGCAGGGGCATAGCGGCGGCCATGGCGATGGCGGCGTCTACGGCGTTGCCGCCGGCCTTCATCACGTCCAGGCCGATCTGAGCCCCCAGGGGGACGGAGGTACAGGCCATGGCGTTTTTGGCATAGACCACGGTGCGGCGGGAGGGGTAGGGATAAGAATCGGAATTGAACATAATAAACAGCCTCCTTACAGGTCGATATCCAACAGAACGGGGCAGTGGTCGCTGCCCTCTACTGTGCTCAGGATCTCCGCACGGCGGATCTTGTCCGCAATGCGGTCAGAAACAATAAAATAGTCGATGCGCCAGCCTGCGTTGTTCTGCCGGGCGTGGAAGCGGTAGGACCACCAGGAGTAGGCTCCAGTGACGTCAGGGTACAGGCGGCGGAAGGTGTCTGTAAAGCCGGAGGAGAGCAGACGGGTCATTTTTTCCCGCTCCTGGTCGGAGAAGCCGGCGTTGCCCCGGTTTGTCTTGGGGTTTTTCAGGTCGATCTCCTCGTGGGCCACGTTCAGGTCGCCGCAGTAGATGACGGGTTTGGTCCTGTCAAGACTTATCAGGTAGTCCCGCAGATCATCCTCCCACTCCATGCGGTAGTCGATGCGCTTCAGTCCGTCCTGGGCGTTGGGGGTGTAGCAGCACACCAGATAGAAGGTCTCGTACTCCAGAGTAATAAGCCGCCCTTCGTGGTCGTGCTGATCCAGGTCCATGCCGTAAGCTGCGGACAGGGGAGCGTGGGGGGTAAAGATGGCGGTGCCGGAGTACCCTTTTTTCTCGGCGGAGTTCCAGAACTCCTGATAGCCGGACAGGTCGATATCTGCCTGTCCGCGCTCCATTTTGGTCTCTTGCAGGCACATGAAATCAGGTTTCTGGGCATTCAGAAATTCAAGAAAGCCCTTCTTCAGACAGGCCCGCAGGCCGTTTACATTCCAGGAAATAAATACCATGGCGGTTCCTCCATTGAGTTTATGTTTTCTTTATTATATCGGGAGAGCCTGCCCATTGCAAGGGGCAATGGATGACGGGGCGGATACAGCTGAGAAGGGGGAATCAAGAGAAAATACAGAGAGAACGATGCAAAAAACAGAATTGGGAGTTGCAATTTGCACGGACGACGGTATAATATTGCAGTATATTTCTTTTTCGACTTTACCTGCCCTTGAAAAATGGGCGGAGAGAGTAATCAGTTCAAAGGAGTGGATCATTATGGAGCATGTGACTCGTATTCCCCAGGGATATTCCCCCCTTCTGTCCATTTATGAGACGCAGAGAGCGATCAGCCTGCTGCACCGTCTGTTTGAGGATAAGCTGTCCGGCGCCCTTCGCCTGCACCGGGTATCCGCCCCCCTGTTTGTGGCCCAGTCCTCCGGCGTCAACGATGACCTGAACGGCGTGGAGCGCCCCGTCTCCTTCGATATTCGCGGGATCGAGGGTGAGGCTGTGGTGGTCCACTCTCTGGCCAAGTGGAAGCGTCTGGCGCTGAAGCGCTACCAGTTCCACGAGGGGGAGGGCCTGTACACCGATATGAACGCCATCCGCCGGGATGAGGAGCTGGACAACCTCCACTCCGCCTATGTGGACCAGTGGGACTGGGAGAAGATCATCCGGGAAGAGGACCGGAACACGGATTATCTGAAGGCGACGGTGAACTCCATCGTCAAGGCGCTGGCCGACACCCAGTCTTTCCTGCGTTCTGTGTTTCCCCAGTTGTCTGTGCTGCCTGAGCTGGATACGGATGTTGCCTTCCTGACGGCTCAGGAATTGGAGGACCTGTATCCCGACCTGACCTCCAAGGAGCGGGAGAACGCCTTTGTCAAGGAGCACCCCACTACGTTCCTGATCGGTATTGGCGGGGCGCTGAAGTCCGGCAAACCCCATGATGGCCGCGCACCTGACTATGATGATTGGGATCTGAACGGCGACCTGCTGGTGTGGGACAGTGTGAATGGTCAGGCGCTGGAGCTGTCCTCCATGGGGATCCGGGTCAGTCCCGAATCGCTGGACCGGCAGCTGACCATCGCCGGATGCGACGACCGCCGGACGCTGCCGTTCCACAAGATGCTGTTGGGCGGTCAGCTGCCCCTGACCATGGGCGGCGGCATCGGTCAGTCCCGGGTATCCATGCTGCTGCTGGGCAAGGCACATATCGGCGAGGTGCAGGCGTCTTTGTGGGACCAGGACTGCCTGGATATCTGCTCGGCCGCGGGGATTATGCTGCTGTAAGGCCGATGGGCCTTGGCCAGCAGGGGCCCCATCAAAGATGGGGCGGCCGCAGGCCGTAAATTCGAGCGCAGCGAGAATTATCGCAGGGCGAATTCAGTTCGCCCGAGGATTTTGAAAAAAGGGAACCCATTTGACCGGAGGTCAAATGGGACGCAAGGCCCATATCGGCGAGGTGCAGGCGTCTTTGTGGGACCAGGACTGCCTGGACATCTGCTCGGCTGCGGGGATCATGCTGCTGTAAGGCTGATGGACCTTGAAATGTGCCTTGAGCAGCGTGTGTAGGGCGCGACGACCCGGCGCGCCGCAGAAACACCGGGCGGATGATATCCGCCCCTACAAATTGGATGTCACATTAGTCTATACTCGGGCGGCCGCAGGGCGGATTCAGTTCGCCCGAGGAAGCAGAAGTAAAAGAGAAACAAAACCTCCGGCTTAGCCGGAGGTTTTGTTTGAAAGAGAGACATAAAATACCCCTTGGGGCAAGTCCGGAAAATCTGCCTGATTGGCAGATTGGTTAAGAGCTGATCGACTCTGTCCGAGACATGCCCCAAGGGGACAATGTTATGATTTGCCTTTGTTCTTCTGGTAGATGAGGTTCAGGCCCTTGAGCATCAGATCTTTTTCCAGCTTGATCTCCCGATGACACAGGGGGATGATAAACTGGGCGATGCCGCCTGTGGCTACCACGGTGGTGGAAGTGCCCAATTCTCCCTCAATGCGGTCTAACATACCGTCTATCATGGCGGCGGTGCCATACATAATGCCGCTGCGCATACAGTCCACGGTGTTTTTCCCAATGACCCGCTTGGGCTGCTCCAGGCGGATGCCGGGCAGCTGGGCCGTGCGGGAGGTGAGGGCATCCAGAGAGATGCGAACCCCGGGAATGATGCAGCCGCCCAGATAGGAGTTATCTTCCCCCACCACCTCCAGGGTGGTGGCGGTTCCCAGATCCATAAGGATCAGAGGGGGCTTATATTCTGCCAATGCGGCCACGGCGATGACGATCCGGTCGCTGCCCACCTGGGCGGGATTGTCCATGTGGATCTTCAGCCCGGTTTTTAAACCGGGACCTACCACCATAGGGGACGTTCCGGTAACCTTCAGGATTCCGGTGCGCACGGAGTTAAAGACCGGAGGGACCACAGAGGAGATGATACAGTCCTGGATA
>CAJMQD010000036.1 GCA_905215425.1 uncultured bacterium | reverse complement strand
GAAAGACTTTCCGAAAATATTGGACTGCCAGATCTTACTGGTATCCCCCTCGAACTCTTGGAGCAAATAGTTTACCATCTCCTCACTCTGCTTTTCGCTGCCTACAATGGGGGACACCTCAGTTTCGATATCTGCCCGGATCATATGGATGGAAGGGGCGCTGGCCTTCAGACGTACTCCGTATCGGCCGCCCTGCCGGACAATTTCTGGCTCCTCCAGCACCAGGGAGTCGATGGAGGGCACTACGATCCCATACCCGGTCTCGTCGACCTCCTTCAGCGCATCCGCCACCTGATCATATTTGGCCTTAACCTTGGCCAGCTCGGTCAGCAGACCGATCAGATCGCCGTCATCTCCGATCTGGAAGCCGGATTGCTGAGAAATCGTCTGATAGAACAGCGACCTGGGCAGCTCCAGCGCCGCCTGTACGATTCCGGTTCCCAGATCCATGCCCCGCACGGTGAAGCCGCTCACCTGCTTACAGGCGGCCATCTCCCCCACTGCCCGCTCCACATCACGGATGCGCACCAGATCCTTGGCCCCGGCCCGGATGGCCTCATACAGTGCCGCTTTGATGGGGTGCTCCTGAGACAGGGCATCCACCCACGGGGGCAGGAATAAATCCAGTTCTTTGATTGGGAATTCATACAGGACACGTTTCAGGATACTGTTGATTTCCTCCTCCCCCATCTCCAGACAGCTGCACGCTACGCAGGTCACGTCGTACCGCTGGGCAATATCGGCCCGAATCGCCCGGGCCCGATCGGAATTGGGGTAGGCCGAGTTTAACAGCACCAGAAAGGGCTTGCCCAGATCCTTTAATTCTTGGATGACACGCTCCTCCGCGGCCAGATAACCCTCACGGGGAATATCGGTGATCGTACCGTCCGTAGTGACCACAATGCCGATGGTAGAATGCTCCGCGATCACCTTTCGGGTGCCGATCTCTGCCGCCTCGGCCATGGGAATTTCCTGCGGGAACCAGGGCGTAGTGACCATGCGCTCATTTTCACCCTCCAGCTGCCCTACCGCCCCGTCTACCATATAGCCGACGCAGTCGATCATCCGCATCTGGAAGCTGCCGCCCCCCTCCATGTCCAGGGTAACCGCGTCCTCCGGAACAAATTTGGGCTCCGCTGTCATAATAGTCCGGCCGGAGCCGCTCTGGGGCAGCTCATCCCGAGCGCGCTCTCGGCGGTAAACATTTTCGATATTGGGGATGATCAGCGTCTCCATAAACCGTTTGATAAAGGTGGATTTACCCGTGCGTACCGGCCCTACCACGCCGATATAGATGTCCCCCTCGGTGCGGAGGGCGATATCCTCATAGATCTTGCGGTCTTCCACTTCGATTCCTCCTTCGGCTTCATTGGTCAGCCGGTATTTTCCTTACAGACTATGAGGATAAGCTTTAAAATATGCGAAGAAAAGGCGGACAGGATGTGTCCCTGCCCGCCTTTTCTTCCCTATCTTACCTTGGGAATGAGCAGCATGGTGTGCTCCGGCGCCTCATCGCTTTCCAGTCCGTTAGCCAGGCGGATCTCCTTCCGGGTGGTACCGTAGGATTTTGCAATATCCCACAGCCGCTCCCCGGGGGCGGCCAGCCGAAGCACTACGGACGGCTGTTCGCTTCCGCTGTGATGCCGCTCCTCTCCGGTCTGCGCCTGAGCCACCGCCGCAACGTTCTGGAGCTCCAGCACTCTACAGTGAAAATCCAGGCTGAACCGCGCCTCTACTCCCCCGGCTGACAGGGCAATAAACATCTCCCCGTTCCAAGTGCACTGTATTCTGCACTGTGCTCCCGGGGGACATTCTACCTTACATACCGCCTCCGTCATCCGCTGTACGGACTGCAGCTGCTCCTGGTCATCCAGATAGAGCACCGTGAGCTGAAGCGGCACTGCGGCGGTCATCCACTCGCCCTCCTGCTGCTGGTTTACCTCCCCCAGGGAGAGCCAGCAGTCCACCGCATTTCTGGCGGGAGCCGCCGTCTCCAGCAGTTCACGAACGCTCTGCGTGCGCAGCGAGCGGTCCAGCAGATGGACGACAGGCAGGTCTTCCATCTGTATCTGGGTGGTCCACTGGGTGCTGTACAGGTCCTGCAGTAAGGTCAAGGGGTGCTTCACCCAAATCATGGCCTGGGCCAGCAGCTCCGATGTGACCTCAAGGCTGCGGCCATCCTCCTCCACTGTCTGCCAAGACAAATCCGTCAGTTCAATGTCCAGCTCCGCCGCGCTGTCCTCTCCCACATCCGTGACCTCCATCACCTGGGAAAAAGGCAGCGCCTCCTGATAGCTGAGCAGCTCGCCGTTTCCATTTAAAAACAGCATTCTAAGATTGACGCTGCCCTTGAAAATCAGTTTCCCTCCAATCAGGCGGCTCTCGCCGCATACCGCAGTACCCCGGCAGGAGAGCAGCTGTCCGTCCCCGCTTCCCGGGATCCGTACGATCTCGGAAAAAGTAAAGGGCCGCTCTTGCACCGCCGTTAAAAGATAAGTTTCCCTGGGGGTGCAAAGCTCACATAGGCCGATTTCCTCCGCTTCCAGCGCTCCGGTACATACGGTCCGCTCCCGGGGCTGGCACACGGTGATATCGACAGCCAGATCCACCCGCAGGAGCACCTTTCTGGGGTTCAAGGCCCGCGCCTCGATCCGCCGCAGGCGCGGCGAAGCCACCAACTCGGCCGCCTCCGTCATCGCTCCGCACTCCGCTTTGCAGCTGAAGGGCAGCGACAGATCCAGCTTTCTCAGCCCGCCCTCCTCCGGCTGATACAGCACCGCTGCACGAATCAGGCCATTTGCCACCGCAAGGTGGTCCTGGGCCTGCTTCCCCGTCAAGCATACCTGACCGCAGCAGTCAATGATGCGCTGGATGTCGGGACAGGCGTCGGGGACGATGGCCTCCAGGGTTTCTTCCTGACATAGGGTCGTGTCCAATACTGTCTCATAATTGTAAAGATGCTCCCGTTCAAATTCCAGTTCCATGCTCCGTACCGCTCCCTTTTCCATTTGTGTTCGCCGACCTGCGGCCGCCTGCAACCACTATATGTCCGGAGCGATGCCGCTATGTTCACTTTTCTTCCTTCAGGCCAAATAATCTGCGCAGCAGCCGCCGCAGACATTTGGGGGAGCGTACCACTACAATTCCCACAATGACGCCTCCTCCCTCTTGTTTTCAGACTCCGGGAGTCCTAAAACATTATATGTGATATCCGGGCTCCGTGCCCACATTTTCCAGGTTATCCTCGCTGCTCCGTAAGAAAAGAACAGCACCCCGGCCGAAGCCGGGGTGCTGTCCCTAATAACAGGAATCCAAAAGAATCTTAACTGAGCTGAGTGTCAGGCCTGCAGAACCAGCTGGATCTCGACAGGCGCGTCGCCGGGCAGAGACGCGATGCCAATGGCTGCGCGGGCGCCGATACCGGCATCGCCCAGCTCCTCCACCAGATACTCGGAGGCGAAGTCAGCCAATTTAGCGTGGGAGCTGAAGCCGGGAGCCGCATTGATATATACGGTCATGGACAGCACCCGCTGGATGCTCTCGCCCTCCTCCAGCTTGTTGCGGGCAGCGGTCAGGCAGTTGCATGTGGCCTGACGGACAGCGTCACGATAGGTCTCCAGAGGCTCCTCTGCGGTCACCTTGCCGGAGAAAATCAGAACACCGTTGTTGCGGGGGGTCATACCGGCGGTAAAGATCATGTTGCCGCTGCGGGTGGCGGGCACATACTTGCCCTGAGGAATAGGATTCTTACTCATGCACGATACCTCTCTACCATTTCACAGATTCTCTCCACAGCGGACACGGCCTTGTCGTGGTCCTGGGAGAAGTTCATACGGACGAAATCACTGTACTGCTTGCCGAACTCGGTGCCGGGAGTAACGGTAACATTGGCCTGCAGACGGCACAGCTTGGTGAACTGGAAGATGTCAACCTTCAGCTTGGGCAGCTGCAGGAACAGGTAGCTGCCGCCCTCGGTGGGACGGGCCCAGCAGCCGGGGCACTTGTTGATGACGGCCATCAGGTCGTCGCGGATGCGCTGGTGATCGGCGATGCGCTTCTCCATCCAGCCTTCGGGCTCGGAGAACCAGTTCAGGAAAGCGGCCTGGTTGTAACCGGCGCAGCGCAGAGAGACCACAGCCTGCAGCTTCTCCATGCGGGTGATGATCTCGGGAGTGCCGTAGCCCACGCCCAGACGGAAGCCGCTCAAAGACTCGGTCTTAGAGGGGCCGATGATGGTGATCAGCTGGTCGGGCTTCTCCTTCAGGGCACGGATGTGGGTATAGGGCTGATCCTTGTCGAAGATCTGGCGGCTGTACAGCTCGTCAGCCAGGATGGCCACGTTGTACTTCTTGGCCAGACGGGCGATCTCAGTGACCTCCTCGGGGGAGTACACAGCGCCGGTGGGGTTGTTGGGGTTGGAGTACAGGAACAGCTTCACGCCGCCCTTGAAGGCCTCCTCCAGCTGCTTCAGGTCAATGCCGGAGGTGCGGGGAGCGGCTTCCTTCCAGTGCATCTGGATGGGGACGATCTCACCCTCGAAGAACTCTACCAGCTTGCGGTTGTCGAAATAGTCAGGCTCCACGATGGCGACCTTATCGCCGCTGCTGACCAGAGCGCCCATAGCCAGGAACAGAGCGCCCTGGGTACCGGGGGTCAGGATGATCTCGGTCTTGGGGTCCACGGAAGCGCCGCTGTACTCAGACAGCTTCTCGGCCAGATACTCACGGATGGTGCCCTTGCCGCGGTACTCGGTGTAGGCCTGATAGGTGCCTTCCACGGCATAGTGCTTAACAAAGGTCTCCAGGCTGCCGGGGATGGGGGTGTGGGCGTTTACGTCGCCGTGAGAAAAGTCCACAGCGGGACCTTCCAGCTTATCGCCGATGATGGGCAGGTTCTCCTCCTTCTGGAGGCCCTCCTGGCCGGGGGCGTTGTCGGTGCCCAGACGGGCAAACTTTTCTTGAATCGTCATACGGTTTTCCTCCATAAAACAAATTAACTGATTTCGACTTGTTTGTCAATATTTGGATGATACTTTTCATTAAGTTTCCCGCCCACGATTCGGGGCGGGAAACTTACGAAATTCAAATTTAATTAAGCGCGGTAGACCTTCTTGTCCAGAGAATCCAGAGAGCTGGCCACGATGGTGGTGCCGGCCAGGTCGCCCACGATGTTGCCGGTGGTGTGGCCGGGATCAACCACGGGCCAGACAGCGGCCAGAATGGGCACCAGAGTCAGGGGCATACCCAGAGTCTGCAGCAGAACGGTGGACATCACGATGCCAGCGCCCTTAACACCGGCGCAGCCCACGGACAGCACCAGACCCATAAACACGAACTGGAACATGGAGGCGGCGGTGATGGGATAGCCGTACAGGTGAGAGGCAAAGACGGAGATCACGCCCAGAGCAACGGCCATGCCGTTCATGTTGCAGGTGTTGCCCAGAGGCAGGGTGAAGCCGTAGATGTTCTCGGGCACGCCCAGGTCCTTGTCCGCGCAGCTGATCGCGGTGGGCAGAGTTGCGGCGGAAGAGGTGGTGGAAGCGGCGACCACGATGGCAGGAGTAACGTTGCGGATGAACTTGATGGGGCTCTCCTTGGTGAAGAAGGCCACCAGAGCAGGCGCCATAACAAAGATAACCAGCAGGCAGGCGATGTAGTCGGTGACGATGAAATTCAGCACCTGCATGAGCATGTTGCTGCTGATGCTGGTCATCATCTGGGCGATCAGGGAGAAGATGCCCAGGGGGGAGATCTTCATGACGTAATCAGTCATCTTGATCATAGCCTCAGCAGCCTGATGGAACACGTTGATCAGCTGGCCAACAGGCTCGCCCAGAGCCAGCAGAACCACGCCCAGCAGGATAGCGAAGACGATGATCTGCAGGGTGTTGCCGTTGGTCAGGGACTCGAAAATGTTAGTGGGAACCCAGGAGATCATGTTCTCCAGGAAGTTATAGCTGACAGCCTCGCCGGCCTCAGAGCCCAGCAGGTCGGTTACGCCCTGGCCAGGCTGGCTGATCAGAGCGATGCACATGCCGATGGCGGCAGCGATGGCGCTGGTGATCAGATAGTAAGCAACGATACGTACGCCCACGGTGCGCAGCTGGCGAACGTCGCCCATCTTACAAACACCGCTGACCAGAGTAAACAGGACCAAGGGAGCAATCAGCATCTTCAGCAGACGCATAAAGATGTCGCCCAGGAATTTGATGTAAGGTACGCCCTGGGGGAACAGGATACCGTAAGCAGCACCGATGATGATTGCAACCAGGATCTGCTTCCACAAAGCTACATTATTCAACTTTTTCAACATGACCAATCGTTTCCTCTCTCTCGATTCTTTTGGTGATGCGGGGCAGAGAACGTCCCTCTCTCATGGGGAGCCTCTGTTCTTTTAAGCCAGAAAATGTAGAAGCACTTCTTTCCCCTGCGGGGAACTCTTATACAGACTTTGCCTTTCACCACCAGAGAAGCTTCGGTACCACAGCCGCACTGGTAAATAACGGTTTTTCTAAAAAACAAAGGCCATATCTTTCTGTGCTCAGAACAATATCACATATTCTCCGTGTTGTAAAACGGATAAAAGAGATATATAATATATGAGACTTATATATTTGGAGACCATCTATGAATAAAGACAGCTTAGAGACCTATTTGAATATTGTGAAGACGCGCAGCTTCACCAAAACGGCAGAATATATGTTCATCTCCCAGTCCGCAGTAAGCAACCGTCTGGTCAGCCTTGAAAACGAGCTGGGCGTCAAGCTGCTGGAACGCAGGCCGGGTCAGAAAGGGATCGACCTGACGCAGAAAGGAATAGAATTTACAACGTACGCCCAGCGCTATCTCGACTTGGATCGGCAGGTCAGGGATTGGACCAGCGGCAACACCACCGAAGTCCTTCGGGTCGCCTCCGTAGTCAGCTTGACAGAATACATTTTGCAGGACTTCTTCTTTCAGCTGCTCAGCCGCCGCAGCCAGTCCATTACCCTGTCCACCCACTGGACAGACCGTATCATCGCCATGCTGGAAAACCGGGAGGCGGATATCGGCCTGACGCCTCGCGTCTTCCGCTCTAAGTCTATTCAGGTATCCCCTATCTTCGACGAGCCCCTCTATCTGGTCAGCAATACCAAGGTGTCTGACTATCCCGATTTTGTAGATGTTAAGACCTTAAAACGCGCCAACGAAATTCACTTCGACTGGGGGCTCAGCTTTATGGATTGGCATGACCGCCAGTTAAATCCCTTCGAGACTCCCCTGGCCATCACCGACACCACACAGCTGATCCCAAAGCTCCTTCAGCTGCCCGGCAGCTTCAGCATCATTCCTCTGGGGCTGTTTAAGCATTATGACGACAAGGATCTAAAGCTCAGCCGCATCACCCCTGCCCCGCCGCCCCGCACCTGCTACCTGCTCCGGCTGAAGGAACCTGCCTCCAATAAGCTGGAGAGTATCCTTCACTTTGAAACGGAGTTTCGGCAGTATGCCAAAGGCGTGGACAACATCCTTCAGCGCTGAACAATGGCCCCCGGCCGCTGCAGTGCAGCGGCCGGGGGCCTGCCTTTACTTTCTCTCCCAGTCCGGGATCTCTTTGGC
>CAJMQD010000035.1 GCA_905215425.1 uncultured bacterium | reverse complement strand
TTGATCTGGTCGGCCAGAGAGTTGATGAGGTGGATAATCTCTTTGGCCACCTGAGAGCCGGGGGCGGCTTTAGCCCCGAAGAGGAAGGTCTGGGGGGTGAAGTCCATGTTGGGGTTGTCTTTCAGCTGCTGATAGAGATGGACAATGTGCAACACATTAAGCAGCTGACGCTTATACTCGTGCAGACGCTTTACCTGAACGTCGAACACCGCATCCGTATTCAAAACGATTCCGGACTGACGGCCGGCCCAGGCGGCAAAGCGGCGCTTATTCTCCTGCTTGATCTCGGCCAGGCGGTTCAGAACGGCGCTGTCGTCGGCGTACTGCTCCAGCTTGCGCAGCTGTTCCGGGTGCAGCAGATAGCCGTCTCCCCCGGTGCACTCCCGGATCAGGGCGTCCAGCTTGGGGTTGATCTGGGACAGCCAGCGGCGGTGGTCCACGCCATTGGTCACATTGGTAAACTTCTCCGGCGTGGCCTGATAGGCGTCGCGGAACACGTCTTTTTTCAGGATCTCGGAGTGAAGCTGGGATACGCCGTTGATTTTTTCACAGGCACATACGCACAGATTGGCCATGCGCACCTCGCCCCCCCAGATGATGGCCATGGGGGCCACCCGCTCCTGGTCGCCGGAGAAGCGCTGCTCCAGCTGCTGCTGGTAGTGGTTGGAGATCTCACGGATGATCTGCCAGATCCGCGGGAGCAGCGTCTCGATCAGGCTTTGGGGCCAGCGCTCCAGCGCCTCGGCCAGCACCGTGTGGTTGGTGTAGCAAACGGTGTGGGTGACAATGTGCCAGGCATCCTCCCAGCTGTAGCCCTCGTCGTCCATAAGGATGCGCATGAGCTCCGGAATGACCAAGGTGGGGTGGGTGTCGTTGATCTGGATGACATGCTTTTCATGGAAGTTCCGCAGGGTGCCATACCGGGCGCGGTGGCGCTTGACGATGGACTGCACCGTGGCGGAAACAAAGAAATACTGCTGCTTCAGGCGGAGGGATTTCCCCTCGTAGTGGTTGTCGTCGGGATAGAGGACCTTGGCGATCACCTCGGCCATGGCCTGC
Organism: uncultured bacterium; assembly: GCA_905215425.1. GTDB lineage: Bacteria > Bacillota > Clostridia > Oscillospirales > Oscillospiraceae > Lawsonibacter. Next base: position 6,571 of record CAJMQD010000035.1, on the reverse strand, counting down.
TGCTCCACCGCCTTCAGATATTCTCCCCGGGAGTACAGGGACATATCCACGGGGACAGGGCTCTTGGCGTCCCACAGCCGCAGGGTGTTGGTGTGCCGGGTCTGATAACCGGCGATCTCCATGTCCCGGGGGATGGCCAGCACGGTGGTGTAACCGGTGTGCCGGGGGTGATTGACCCCGTTTTCGTCCCAGCAGTCCTCGATTTTACCGCCGAAGCGGACCTCCTCCGCCTCGTCCAGCTTGGGGATGAGCCAGGCGTCGCCCAGGCCAAGCCAGTTGTCTGCCAGCTCCACCTGCTTTCCGTCGATGATCTTCTGCTTGAAAATGCCCAGCTCGTAGCAGATGGAATAGCCTGTGGCGGGGATCTCCAAGGTGGTCATGGAGTCCAGATAACAGGCGGCCAGACGGCCCAAACCGCCGTTGCCCAGGCCGGCGTCCGGCTCGCTCTCGAAAAGGTCGGCGGCGGAGAAGCCCATGTCCTCCAGAGCGTCTTTCAGCGTGTCCAGCAGCCCCAGATTATAGGCGTTCTTTTCCAGAGAGCGCCCCATCAGGAACTCCAGAGAGAGGTAGTGGACCTGACGCTGCTGCTGGTCCCAGAGCCGATTGTCACGCTCCATGGCATGGCGGGACATAATATCCCGCAGGACCAGGGCGCAAGCCTTAAACATATGGGCGGGAGTGGCCTCCTCTACTGTACGGCCGAAGTTGCGCTGCAGCTTGCCTACGATCAGTTCGGTCAATTGGGTTTTATTATATTCCGCCATCACAGTGCCTCCTGTTTGGATGAGAATTTTGATTTGATATCAGTATGCCCCAAGTTCAGGGCAGGGAGTTTTGTAATGTGTCTTATTTTGGATCATTCTATCAGATTTACAAAACCCCGTCAATGGCTCCTATCTTATCATAGACAGGGGAGGCAGAAAATGTCCCCGACAAACAAAAAACCGCTGCACCGCAGCGGTTTTTTGTTTATTTGCTTCCCTTAGGACAGCAGGCTTTTATAAATGTCCAGATACTGTTTGGCCGAGGCGGCCCAGCTGAAGTCGGCGGTCATGTCCGCCTTTTGCAGCCCCCTCCAGACCTTCTTGTTGTGGTACAGGTCAGCGGCTTCCTTCAACACCCACACCATATCGCCGGCGTTGATATTGGTAAAGGTAAAGCCCCTGCCTTCGCCGGTGAACTTGTTGTATGGGATCACAGTATCCTTCAACCCGCCTGTCTCACGCACCAGGGGGACGGTGCCATACCGCATCGCGATCATCTGGGACAGACCGCAGGGCTCTGATACAGAGGGCATCAGGAAGATATCGGCACCGGCATAGATCATCGTGGACAGGGAGGCGGAATAGGCGATCTGAGCAGAGAAGCGGCCGGGATACTGGGCCTGAGCATTCCGGAATGCCTCCTCAAACTGCCAGTTTCCGGTGCCCAACACCACCATCTGCACGTTCAGGTCCATGATCTGGGACAGAGCATCGGTGACCATACCGAAGCCCTTGTGACCGACCAGACGGGAAATACAGGCCACAACGGGGATATCCGGCTCTGGCCGCAGGCCCACCGCCTGCTGCAGGGCCGCCTTACAGGCGGCCTTTCCCTTCACCGGCGCCCGGGCGGTGTAGTTTTCCGTCAGACCGGGGTCGGTGGCCGGATCATAGAGCTTGGTATCAATGCCGTTGAGCACCCCGCGGATCTTGCCCTCCTGCTGACGGATCACCCCGTCCAGACCGTGGGCATAGAAGGGCATTTTCAGGTCCTCCGCATAGGTGGGGGAGACGGTGGTGACGAAGTTGGATGCCATGATGGCGCCCTTCATCAGGTTAACGTCGTCGTAGTAGGCCAACATTCCTTCGTTGAAGTAATCCCGGCTCAGGCCGATCACATCTTCCAGCACCTGGGCACTGTAACGGCCCTGATATTCAATATTATGGATGGTAAATACGGTTTTGGCGTTGGCCAGCTGGGGAACGCGATATTTCTCCTCCAGCAGGTAGACGGGAACCAGGGCCGTCTGCCAGTCGTTGCAGTGGAGAATATCGGGGGCATAATCCAAATGCTCCGCCAGAGCCAGCACTGCGCGGGAGAAAAATGCGAAGCGCTCGCAGTCGTCGTAGTGCCCGTAGATTTGCTCACGCTTGAAGTAATATTCGTTGTCCACAAACCAGTAAGTGACGCCGTCGCGCTCCAGTTGGAATACGCCGCAGTATGCCTGACGCCAGGACAGCGGGATGTTGAACCACTTTAAGAATGTCATTTGTTCCCGCCAGGCAGGTCCGATCCCCTGATACAGGGGCAGGACCACCGTTACCTCATGGCCGGCACCGGCCAGTGCCTGGGGCAGAGAGCCCGCCACATCGGCCAAGCCTCCGGTTTTGATAAAGGGCGCGACCTCTGACGCAGCGAAAAGAATTTTCATGGGAAAAGCCTCCTTTTCCTTTGATACAGCCCCGCGCACAGGCACGGGGCTGTTTGATAGAGCGAACTTATACAACAGAGCCCTTGGCGATGGCCAGAGGGTAAGTCTGGTGCCCCATAAGGGTGCGGTTCTGGTTGACCACAACGCCCTTATCCGCGATGACGCAGGAGAGCGCCGCCCCGGCCTTGACCACCGCGCCCTGCATCAGAACGCAGTTGGACACGTGGGCCCCCTTCTCCACCACCACGCCGCGGGAGAGGACGGAGTTTTCCACCGTGCCCTCGATAAAACAGCCGTCGGCCACCAGGGAGTTGGTGGACTGGGCATCCGGGCCGTAGTAAGTGGAGGGGTTGGACTGGTCTTTGGTGCGGATGGGACGAGCGGGATCGAACAGGTCGGCCCGGACCGCGGGATCCAGCAAATCCATGGAGCACTGGAAATAGCTCTCCACCGACTGGAAGCGGCCCACATAGCCCTTATGGACATAGGGCAGCATGACCAGAGATTTCAGCCGGGGCTGAAGGACGCCCTTGGAGAAGCTGGACACATTATGGGACGCACAATACTCTACCAGCTCCATCAACAGGTCTTTGGACAGGATATAGGCCTCTAAGGATTCCAGGGCATCGCCGCTGCCCGGGATATGGATCGTCAGGTCGCGGACACGGCCTTCGTCATCCAGAGAGACGTATTCCGTCTGATGGGGTACACCCAGCAGAGAAGGGGTACACAGCAGCGTGATATCCGCTCCGGTGTCGATATGCTGCCGGAACATCTCAGCCACAGGCAGATTCAGGGCGATATCGCCCCAGGAGAGGATCACATAGTCCTGACGAATGTTCTTCAGGTAATCGCGGACACCGTCCAGAGCGTCCATATTCCCCTGGTACTCCCGCCCGGGCTGCTGGGCATATCCGAAGGGGGGCAGGATCCGCAGGCCGCCATGCTTGCGGCTGAGATCCCAGTCCTTGCCGGACCCCAAATGATCCAGCAGAGACTGATAGCTCTCGTGAACGATAACGCCTACGTCAGAGATCCCGGCGTTGACGTAATTGGACAGCATAAAATCGATCAAGCGGTAGCGTCCGCCGAAGGGGAGCGAGCAGGTATTGCGGGGGCGGGTCAGCTCCCCCAGGTTAGCGTTGGACCGGTAAGCAAACAGAATTCCGTGGAGATTTTTCATGCCTGTTCCCCTCCTTTTACATCCTCCCGAAGCATAGCGCGGGGGGAGACGACTGCGCCGGGGCCTACTTGTACATCAGAGGCGACGACCGCGATGCCCCAGTCCGCAGAGCCGTCCGGCGAAGCGCCCACCTGGGCATTCTCACCGACGACGGCCCCCTCGGCCACAATGGCGTAGGACACTTTGGCTCCCGCTTTGACCACGGAACCGGGCATGAGAATGGAATACTCCACCTGCGCGCCCTTTTCCACCGTGACGGAGTGGAAGAGGACCGAATTTTCTACGCTGCCGTCCACCTGGCAGCCGCCGGTAAGCAGGCAGTGGGACACGCGGGCATCCGGCCCGGTGAAATGGGGGGGCTTGACGGGGGTACGGGCGTAGATCGGCCAGCTGGGGTCGTACAGGTTGATGGAGCTGTTGGGGGCCAGCAGATCCATATTGGCGTCCCAGAGGGAATCGATGGTGCCCACATCCTTCCAGTAACCCTGGAACCGGTAGGCCATCAATGTCTCGCCCGCATTCAGCATGGCGGGAATGATGTCTTTGCCGAAATCGTTGGAGGAGGCGGGGTTCGCTTCGTCCGCCAGCAGATACTGCCGCAGCTTGGACCAGGTGAACACATAGATTCCCATAGAAGCCAGGGTGCTTTTGGGCTGGGGCGGCTTCTCTTCAAATTCGTAGATACGGTCATTCTCGTCTACATTCATAATACCGAAGCGCTTGGCCTCCTCCAGAGTGACCTGGAGCACAGAGATGGTGCAGGCGGCATTGGTGCGCTTGTGCAGGTCCACCATCTGGGAGTAGTCCATCTTGTAGATGTGGTCGCCGGACAGCACGACCACATAGTCGGGGTCGTACTGGTCGATAAAGTCCATATTCTGATATATGGCGTTGGCCGTGCCCTTATACCAGGTGCCCCGGTCACCCTCTACCATGTAGGGGGGCAGGATATGTACTCCGCCGTCGGAGCGGTCCAGGTCCCAGGGCTGGCCGTTGCCGATATAGCCGTTCAGCTCCAGGGGGCGGTACTGAGTCAGTACGCCCACCGTGTCAATGCCGGAATTGACGCAGTTGGACAGGGGGAAATCAATGATGCGGTACTTGCCGCCGAAGGGGACGGCGGGTTTTGCCATATGGCTGGTGAGGGCGTAAAGCCGACTGCCCTGTCCGCCGGCCAGCAGCATGGCTACAACTTCTTTTTTCATATCAATTCACCTCAGATTCAGAGATGGGCTCCTTCTTGGAGTCCTTTTTTCTCCTCACAGGGAAACGATGGGTACAGCGGTAAACCATAACGGCCATGGGGGGCAGATCAATCACCAGGGACTGCTCCTGACCGTGGCAGGGGGTGTTCTCTGTACGCAGAGACGTCAGGTCGCCCAAACCGGAACCGCCGAATTCGGCACAGTCGGTATTCAATACCGGAGTCCACTTTCCGCGGTATGGGACACCCAGGCGGTAGCCTTTCCGGTGGACCGGGGAGAAATTACACACAACAGCCAACGGGCGGCCCGCTTTGTCCCAACGCAGGAATGCGATGGTGTCGGCGGTATTGTCATCTGCGGACAGCCAGGTAAAGCCCTCCCACCCGTCATCCTGCTGCCACAGGGCGGGCTGCTCTAAGTACAGGGCGTTGGCCGTCTGGAAGAAGTGCTGCAGCTGCCGCCAGTCCAGAGAGTACTCGTAGTGCCACTCGTTCCACTGGCCCAACTCCGCCCCCATGAAGATCAGTTTTTTCCCGGGGTGGGTCAGCATATAGGCGTAAAAAGCGCGCACGCCGGCGAACTTCATAGGGTCGTCGCCGGGCATTTTCCCGAAGATGGACCCCTTCATATGCACGACCTCGTCGTGGGACAGGGGGAGGATGTAATGCTCGGAGAAGGCGTAGACCAGGGAGAAGGTAAGATCCTTGTGGTTAAACTGGCGGAAATAGGGGTCCAGCTTCATATAGTGGCAGACGTCGTTCATCCAGCCCATGTTCCACTTGAAGGTGAAGCCCAGACCGCCCTTCTCCTCCGGCGCGGTGACGCCCGGCCAGGCAGTAGACTCCTCGGCGATCATCATAGCGTCCGGGTGATGTTTCCTGACGGCGGCATTCAGGTCGCGGAGGAACTGGACGGCCTCCAGATTCTCCCGTCCTCCGTTTACGTTGGGCTGCCACTGGCCGGGCTGACGGCCGTAGTCCAGATACAGCATGGAGGATACGGCGTCTACCCGCAGACCATCGGCATGGAACTGCTCCAGCCAGAACAGCGCGTTGGACAGGAGGAAGGAGCGGACCTCATTTCGTCCGAAATCGAAGACATTGGTGCCCCAGTCAGGGTGCTCTCCCTTTTGCGGGTTGGCATACTCATAAGTAGGGGTCCCATCAAAGTGATACAGGCCAAAGGCATCCCGGGGGAAGTGGGCGGGCACCCAGTCCAGGATGACGCCTACCCCGGCCTGATGCAGGCGGTCGATGAGCCGGCGCAGATCATCGGGGGTGCCAAAGCGGCTGGTGGCGGCGAAATAACCTGTCACCTGATAGCCCCAGGAGGCATCCAGGGGGTGCTCCATCACGGGAAGCAGCTCTACATGGGTGAAGCCCATCTTCTTTACATAGGGGACCAGCCAGTCGCCTATCGCCTCGTAGCTGAGGAATTCCCCCTCCCCTGTTCTTCGCCAGGAGCCAAGATGGCACTCATAAATATTGAGGGGCTGCTGAAAGGGGGTATATTTCTTCCGCCAGTTCAGCCAGGACTTATCCCCCCAGGTATAGTGGGACAAGTCGTAGAGTTTGGAGGACACCTCCGGGCGGGTATCCGCATGAAAGGCGTAGGGATCGGCCTTGCCCACATACCCTCCGTTGCCGTCGTGGACCGCGAATTGATACCGGTCGTACTGATGCAGCCCGGGGACAAAAATCTGCCAGATGCCACCCTCAAGCCGCTCCATCGGTGTTTTGTGGATGTCCCAGCCGTTGAAGTCCCCCA
>CAJMQD010000034.1 GCA_905215425.1 uncultured bacterium | reverse complement strand
GCGGGGAAACGACGGACAGATCGTCAGTCTGACCGCTGATACGCTTAAAATGAACCGCTTGCGGGCAGAACTGGAAGTTTCTGTTTTAGAGGCTGTGCGCGGATTACGGACGGCCGGATTGGCCGTCCCCGTGGGCAGCTTGCTGCACTTGGACCTGTTCTGGGGGTGCGGACCGTCTATCCAGCTGCGCTCTCTGTGGGTGGGGACGGTGGAGGCCTCCTTTGACAGTGAGTTCGACAGCGCCGGAGTGAATCAAACCAGACATCGGATTTGGCTGGAGCTTCAAGTTCCGGTGCAGGTTATGCTGCCCGGAGGAATGCTGGAGACCACAGTAGTCACCCGGCTGCTGGCTGCGGAGACGATTATTGTGGGTCAGGTCCCGGACGCCTATCTGGAGGTTACCAAGCAATAGAGGATATACCATCAAATATGAGTGCGATTCATTATGCTTTTTGGTGCATGGGCAACATGTGGGGCTATGTTCTTCAGATGCTGCCCTGTGTCTGCCTGGCACCGCTGGCCTATGCCGCAGTGCTGCCTTACCGGCGGAGACGCTTGAAACGTTTGGGGCTGGTCAGCTCAAAATGTCGGGAGAGCGCCCTGCTGCTGTTTATGATGTTCTGTGCCGGACTGGCGGCCCTGACGCTGTTCCCGGCCGGATTCTGGACTGTGGCCCGCTGGACCGCTGTTTTGAAGGGAGAACAGCCCCTTTTCCCGGCTGTGGACTGGCAGCTGCAGTTGGCGACCTTACAGCTGCATCCATTTCAAGAGATTTTACGGGGTCTTCGGGGTGGATGGGTACTGTTTTTGGTGATCGCTAATGTGGGGATTTTTATGCCGGTGGGCTTTTTTACTGCCCTTCTGTGGCGGAGGCCCAGGTGGTGGAGGTATCTTTTCGCAGGATTTTTGACCTCCGGTTTTATCGAATTGGTTCAGTTTTTCATTGGCCGCAGCAGTGATATCGACGATGTCATACTGAATACGGCCGGAGCATTCGTGGGTTTCTGGGTGTTCGCCGTGGTGAACGCCCTGTTTCCCCGTCTAGCCGCTCAATTTCAATGCCGTGAAAGGACGGAGCTATGATGGATGATTTATCTGAGATCCAACAGCTGCGCCGGGAGCTGATCCAGGCGGGCCACGAATACTATGTTCTGGATGCCCCAACTATGTCTGATTACGATTATGACCATAAGCTCCGCCGCCTGGAAGAGCTGGAGGCCCGGCACCCGGAGGCCATTACGCCGGATTCGCCGACCCAACGGGTAGGCGGCGAGGCGGTCTCCTCTTTTGTGTCTGTAACTCACCGGGTTCCGCTGGAATCTCTTCAGGATGTGTTTGATTTTGACGAGGTACGCGCCTTTGATAAACGGGTACGGGAAACGGTTCAGGATGCCGCCTATATGACCGAACCCAAGGTGGACGGCCTGTCTGTGGCGCTGGAGTATCGGGACGGCCTGTTTGTCCGGGGGGCTACCCGGGGCGACGGGCAAGTGGGGGAGGATGTAACCGAAAATCTGCGGACCATCAAATCCATCCCGCTGCGTATTCCGGACAGCGTGGGCGGATTGATCGTCCGCGGCGAGGTCTATATGCCCAAGAAAGTGTTCCATACGCTGAACGAGGAACGGGAGCGCAGGGGGGAAGCCCTGTTTGCAAATCCTCGAAACGCTGCGGCCGGCTCCCTGCGGCAGCAGGATCCGAAGGTTGCTGCCGCACGCCATCTTGACATTGCGGTGTTTAACGTACAGTGGGCAGAAAACGTTCAGTTCAAGACCCACGGAGAGACGCTGGATTACCTGAAAACAAAGGGCTTTAAAGTGATACCGCATTACAGCTGTCAGACCATCGAACAGGCGGTTGAGCATATCCGGGAGATCGGAGAAGGACGGGACGGTTTTCCCTTCGACATTGACGGAGCTGTTATTAAAGTGGACAGACTGGATCAACGGGAGAAGTTGGGTTCGACGGCGAAGTTCCCCCGATGGGCGGCGGCCTATAAATATCCGCCGGAGGTCAAACCCTCTCGAGTGCTGGATATTGTCGTACAGGTGGGCCGCACCGGCGTTCTTACGCCGAAGGCGGTGCTGACTCCGGTGCGTTTGGCGGGTACTACGGTAACCAACGCTACCCTGCACAACCAGGACTTCATCTCTGAAAAAGACATCCGCATTGGGGATACCGTATTGGTTCGAAAAGCGGGGGAGATCATTCCTGAGGTGCTGTCCGTGGTGACCGAAAAGCGTCCCCCAGAGGCACAGCCCTATATTCTGCCCAAGACCTGTCCCGTCTGCGGGGCTCCGGTGGAACGGGATGAGGATGGTGCCCATGTCCGCTGTACCGGGGCGGAATGTCCGGCCCAGCTGCTGAGAAATCTGACCCATTTTGCCAGCAGAGATGCCATGGACATCGACGGCTTGGGCGTAGCGGTAGTGGAAAATCTGGTCGGCGCCGGCCTGATCAAAACTCCCGGCGATCTTTACTTCCTGAAAGAGGAGGACGTGGCCGGACTGGAGCGGATGGGGAAGAAATCTGCCCAAAATCTGCTGGCGGCCATTGAGCGGTCTAAGTCTAATGATCTGTCCCGGCTGATTTACGCCTTTGGTATCCGGCAGGTGGGGCAGAAGGCCGGCAAGATTCTGGCGGCCAGATTCCATACCTTGGAGGCACTGGAAAACGCTGCGCTGGAGGAATTGACCGCTGTGGATGATATCGGCGCCATCACGGCCCAAAGCATTTTGGAGTGGATGTCCAGCCCCCAGAGTAAGCATCTGATCCAGCGTCTGGCCCAGGCGGGCGTCAATATGACGGCGGCGGAACAGGGGAGCGACCAGCGTTTTGCCGGGATGACCTTTGTATTCACCGGCGCATTGGAGAAATTTACCCGGGACGAGGCTGCCGCTATGGTGGAGGACCGAGGGGGCAAATCCGCTTCCTCTGTGTCGAAAAAAACCTCCTATGTAGTGGCAGGGGAGGCAGCGGGCTCTAAGCTGCGGAAGGCCCAGGAGCTGGGCGTGACCGTACTGACGGAGGATGAATTTCTGGCCCTGCTGAAGTAAAGGAAATACAAAGAATTTTTGGGGTGCTTTCATCAAGCTTTCTTCCCGAACGGGCGGGAATCCTGATGGAAGCCCCGAGTTCAGAGAGAAATGAAGGGGTTCCAATGGATAAAAAACCGCTGCCGACGGTGGCAAGTCTGCCCCTGCCCGTTTACCTTTTAGCGCTGACCCTGACGCTGCTCTGTATGGTGTTGGACTGCGTCCCGCCCAACCTGGTGGGGGCCTTTCTGCTGCTGATGGTGCTGGGGGAGGGGCTGAGTAAGCTGGGCAACACCATTCCCGTGGTCAAGACCTATCTGGGCGGTTCTGTGGTATGTATTTTCGGCGGAGCGCTCCTGGGATACAGCGGTCTGATCCCTGTGGGGGCCGCCCAACTGATGGACAGCTTTGTCAATCAGCAGGGGTTTTTGATTTTTTACATCTCTGCCCTGATCACAGGCAGCCTGTTCAGCATTGACCGCGGCCTGCTGTTGAAGGGGGCCGTGCGCCTGGTGCCTGTGGGGTTGGTGTCTATTTTCTCCGGTGTGATGGTGTGCGGCCTGATGGGCGTACTGGGCGGCAGCAGTTTCTGGGATAATATTCTATACATTGCCGTGCCCATGACCAGCGGCGGCATGACTGCGGGTACAGTTCCGCTCTCCCAGACCTTTTCGGAGGTATTAGGCGTGGACTCCGGAGACATTCTCACCCGAATGGCGCCCGCTACTGTGCTGGGCAACTGTTTGGCCATTGTCTTTGCCGGATTGCTGAACAATCTTGGTCAGCGCCGGCCGGAGTTGACCGGGAACGGCCAGTTGGTAAACGACGGTCAACCGCCCCGCCAGGTGGAGCACGGGAAACCGACTTTGGCATCCATGATGGCAGGGCTGCTGCTCTCCCTCGGCTTTTATGCCTTGGGGGAACTGTGCCGCCGCTTTTTCCCGGTCATCCCTGTCTACGCATGGATGGTCATTCTGATCATTGCGGTAAAGACGCTGCGGCTCATGCCGCAGCAGCTTGAGGACGCTACCTGTCACTGGGGCGATTTCGCCATCAAGGTGTGGACGGCAGCGGCCCTATTTGGCATTGGCGTAACGCTTATTGATCTTGAAACCATCTCCCACAATATGACCCTGTACTATTTCCTCACGGTTCTGGTGGTGGAGCTGGTCATCACTGGGGTAGCGGCCGGGGCGGGAAAGCTGATCGGTTTCTATCCGCTGGAAAGTGCGGTATGCGGCATGTGCAGCACCAATATGGGCGGAAGCGGCAACGTGGCTGTGCTGTCCGGGGCTCACCGCATGGAGCTGCTGCCCTTTGCTCAGATCATTACCCGAGGCTGCGGCGCATTGATGCTTACTATAGGCGGTATTTTAGTTCACTTGGTCGGGTAACAAATATATAAGAGAAAGAGGTGGTCTCCTTGCGGCGCGCTGGAGTCCTGATGCACATTTCATCTCTGCCGTCTCCCTATGGTATCGGAACCATGGGGCGGGCGGCCCGGGACTTTGTTGATTTTCTGGCGGATGGGGGGCAGAGCTGCTGGCAGCTGCTGCCCATCGGCCACACCAGCTATGGAAATTCTCCCTATCAGGCATTTTCCTCCTATGCGGGGAATCCCTATTTCATTGATCTGGACGAATTGGCGGCCCAGGATCTGCTGCTTCCTGAGGAGTATCGGAATTTGGATTGGGGGAATGACCCCGCTCGGGTGGACTATGCCCGGCAGTATCAGAACCGTTATTCCGTACTGCGTTTAGCCTGTCGCAGGCTATGGGCACGGGAAGGGGAGAGGGTGGCTCAATTTTCCCAGGAAAATGCCCAGTGGCTGCCGGACTACGCGCTGTTTATGGCGCTGAAACGCAGCCACGGCGGTGTGTCCTGGCAGGAGTGGCCGGAGGAGGAGCGCCTGCGGCATCCGGCGGCCCTGGAGCACGCCCGGCAGGAGTTGGCCGCCGAAATCGAATTCTGGAGCTGTGTACAGTACCTCTTTTTCCGGCAGTGGGATGCCCTGAAAAAGTATGCCAACTGTCGCGGGATCACATTGATCGGTGATCTGCCCATCTACGTGGCAGGAGACAGTGCCGACGTATGGGCCGCTCCGGAGCAGTTTCAACTGGACGAGGATTGCCGCCCTAAGGCGGTGGCCGGCTGTCCGCCGGATGCCTTTTCCGCCGACGGTCAGCTGTGGGGCAACCCGCTGTTCGATTGGGAACGGATGAAAGGGGAGGGCTATGCCTGGTGGCTGCGCCGCATCGCGTTTCAGTTCCGCCTGTATGATACTTTGCGCATCGACCATTTTAGAGGCTTCGATGCTTATTATGCCATCCCGGCCAAAGACACCACTGCGCGGAACGGCCAGTGGCGCCAAGGGCCCGGTATCGACTTTTTTCGCGCAGTACAGCAGACCTTGGGGCAGAAAGACATTATCGCGGAAGACCTGGGCTATCTGACGGACTCTGTGCGGCAGCTGCTGCGGGAAACAGGCTATCCCGGCATGAAGGTGCTGGAGTTCGCCTTTGCAGACAGGGAAAATGGCAGTGATTATCTGCCCCATTGCTACACACCCCACTGTGTGGTCTACACCGGCACCCACGACAACGACACCATTCAAGGCTGGATGCGTTCCGCTGCGCCTTGTGAGGTGGAGTATGCCAAGGACTATCTGCGTCTGTCTGAGCGAGAGGGGTACCACTGGGGGATGATCCGTTCCGCCTGGGCCTCCGCCGCTGATCTGGCGGTAATCCAGCTGCAGGATCTGCTTGGCTTGGGCAGTGAGGGGCGCATGAACCACCCCGCTACCACCAGCGGAAACTGGGAATGGCGCACGCTGCCGGGCAGCTACGGCCCGGTTCTGGCCCGGCGGCTCCGGGAGGAGACCCGCACCTATCAGCGTCTGAACCGTCGTTGAGATAGAGAACACAGAACAAAGAACAAAGAGCAAAGAGCGCCCCCTGTTTTTGGCCTAAAAGCCGAAAACAGGGGGCGTTTTGACCGTTAATTATGATTTTTCTTCGGTTTCTGTTATTTTTTCGGTCGCTTTCTCCGCCTTTTTCTTTTTGACCGATGCCAGCGGGTTCGCTTTTGCTGCGATACGCAGGTCATCGCTGTCCACGTGGGTATAAATCTGAGTTGTGTTCAAATGATCGTGTCCAAGAACCTCTTGCAGGGTGCGCACATCTACGCCGTTTTGCAGCATCAGGGTGGCCGCCGTGTGCCGCAATTTATGGGAGGAGTACTGGGAGCTGTCCAGTCCTGCATCTGCCAGATGCTTCTTCACCAGTTTGTGGACCGCAGCCTTGGACAATCGACAGCGGCGGGTGGGCGAGACGAACAGGGCATTTTCATTGACCAGAGTAATCATATTTCGCTCTATCATCCAGTCTTGAATGGCTTTCTGGCATGCATCGTTCAGAAAGAGAATACGCTCCTTATTGCCTTTGCCCAAAACACGGAGTTGATCGTCTCGAACATCTGTTACATTCAATCCCACAAGCTCAGAAATACGTAGGCCGCAGTTGAGAAACAGGGTCAAGATACAGTAATCCCGCACCTGGTTGGCGCCCTCTACATGGTTCAGCAAGGAGAGACTTTCTTCCAGATTCAGGTAGCGAGGAAGAGTTTTCTTCAGTCGGGGGGACTCCAGATCCTGCATCGGGTTTTCCGCCAGGAGCTTGGCCTTGGTCGTCAAATATTTATAAAAGGAACGGATCGCGGCGATTTTTCTGGCCCGGGAGGCGGCGTTCAGGCCGTAATGCTCATCGGAGCTGCTGGGGTGAACAATGCGGTCGCGGGACAAGTAGCTCATGTAGGCATAGACATCTTGGAGCGTTACGGACCGGACAAAGGCCAGATCGACGTCTTGAATAGAAATCTGGTCAAAGGGCATGTCCGTAGAGACGAGCCGCCGGTCCAGCTTTAAAAAGCGAAAAAAATTGCGCAGGTCCAGGTAGTATTCATCAATCGTGCGTTTAGAATGTGCTTGAATCGTCTCGTGATACACTAAAAAATCACGGATGATCGCAGGAGCTTCCGCGCGGAAATCCATGTACAAACCGGAGGAAGGGCCAAAATTCGGGAATAAGCCTCCACTCAAGTCAACAAAATTTTTATTTTGTTGACTTGTTGAGATTTCCAAAACAGGGCCTTCCCCCTGCACCCCCTATCTCAAATCGAAACTTTTTAGACCAGTATAGACGTTCTTACGGAACAAGTCAACCAAACGCAGTTTGAGATACACTTCTCCAGGCGTCGTTCCGATGCAGTTCGCTTTTGCTTTGCCTCTCTATGTTTCAACATCGGCCTGGCTGGAATGCAGTCAGGGATGAATCTCATTCGCGTATTCTCTCGATCCGCTTATGCCGGAACGCTTGGACTCGTGTTCGGCCCGCCCTATCATCTGAGCCTGTTTGAAGCCTCGCTCAGTTTGTCCGTTAAGCTGCGCTCGAATCCTCCCTCTTCCTGTCCAGTTCGGCGTTGGATATTTTAAATAAATATGCGCAGATAAATTTGACGGATTTGTCAGTTGACTTTTTCATCACTGCCTCGTATTATAAACAACAGATTAAGGAACAAGCTTTTGCTTAGTAAATCTTGCCAATGGAATTGTAATAACAGAAA
>CAJMQD010000033.1 GCA_905215425.1 uncultured bacterium | reverse complement strand
CAAGCTGCGCGGCACCGGCCGCAGTCTGCCCCAGCGGGTCGTGACCTACGAGGATCTGTCCCGCCTGGTGGACACCAACGACCAGTGGATCGTCTCCCGCACCGGGATCGAGACCCGATACTGCTGTCAGGAGGAGAGCCACACTCAGCTGTGTGTTCAGGCGGCCAGAGCCGCCCTGGAACGGGCGGGGATTTCTCCCGCAGAGATCGGCGCGTGCATCGTGGCCACGGTCACTCCGGATCACGCCGTCCCCTCCGCCGCCTGTCTGCTCCAGCGGGAGCTGGGTCTGCCCGAGGACATCCCCTGTTTCGATCTGAACGCCGCCTGCACCGGCTTTGTCTATGCGCTGCACACCATGGAATGTCTGTTGAACGCCTCCCCCCGGCCCTTCGGCCTGGTGGTGGGGGCGGAAGCCCTCAGCCGGGTGGTGGACTGGACCGACCGGAGCACCTGCATCCTGTTCGGCGACGGGGCGGGGGCCGCAGTGGTGGAGTGCCGTCCGGGCTGGCCCTCCATCAGCGCCGTACTGGGCAGCCGGGGGGACGACACGCTCCTGCGCCTGCCCGGGGTGGGCAGCAGAGAGAAACAGCTGCTGACCATGGAGGGCACCAAGGTATTCAAGTTCGCCGTAGAGGCGGTGCCCGCCTGCATCAACAGCATTCTGGAAAAAACCGGGCTCAGCACAGATGACATAGACTTTTTTGTCTTTCATCAGGCCAACGCCCGGATCATCGATCTGGCTGTGCGGCGATACCGCATTCCGCCGGAGAAATACTACAAAAATATCCAGTGCTACGGCAATACCGCCGCGGCCAGCGTCCCCCTGGTACTCAGCGAACTGGAGGAGCAGGGGCGCATCGGCCCCGGCAGCCGCATGCTGGTGGTCGCCTTTGGCGGCGGCCTGACCTGGGGCGGCGCACTGCTGGAGTTTGCCTGAGGCAGTGCTGCCCGGGTCAAGGAGGTCTCTCATTGAAAAAGCTGAATGAAATCCTGGGGACAGAGTTCCCCATTATCCAGGGCGGCATGGCCAATATCGCCACCGGTGAATTTGCCGCCGCCTGTTCCAATGCCGGAGCCCTGGGGGTGATCGCCGCCGGGGGAATGCCCCGGGCAGAGCTGCTGCGGGAGCAGATCCGCATCTGCAAAAGCCTGACCGACAAGCCCTTTGGGGTCAATCTGATGCTGATGAACCCCTGTGCCGACGACATGGCCCAGGTCATTTTGGAGGAAGGCGTCTCCGTTGTCACCACCGGGGCGGGCAGTCCCGGCAAGTATATGCCGGCCTGGAAACAGGCGGGCATCAAGGTGTTTCCCGTGGTATCCGCCTCCATTCTGGCCAAACGTCTGGTTCAGTCCGGGGCCGACGGCATCATTGCAGAGGGCACCGAGTCCGGCGGCCATGTGGGCGAGATGACCACCATGGCGCTGGTGCCCCAGGTCATCGACGCGGTGGACGTGCCCGTCATCGCCGCCGGCGGGATCGGGGACGGGCGGCAGGCAGCCGCCGCCTTTGCCCTGGGGGCCTGCGGCATCCAGGTGGGCACCTGCCTGCTGGCCAGCCGGGAATGTCCCATTCACGACAACTACAAGCAGGCCCTGCTGCGGGCCAAGGACAGCGACACCACGGTCACCGGCCGCTCCACCGGCGGCCCGGTTCGGGTGCTGAAAAATAAAATGGCCCGGGAGTATCTCCTTTTAGAGAAAAAAGGGGCCAGTCTGGAAGAGCTGGAACGGGTCACCCTGGGCGGCCTGCGCCGGGCCGTATTCGACGGCGACGTAGACCGCGGCAGTCTGATGGCCGGCCAGGTAGCCGGGATGCTCCATGAGATCCGCCCCCTGCGGCAAATCTTCCAAGAGCTATATAACGGCGGCCGCGCCGTGTTGGAGGCGACGAATCAGGAATGGCAGTAACGATCAAGGGAAGGCTCCTCCCCCTGCCCATTTTACAGGGGGGCATGGGAGTGGGCGTCAGCCTGGACGGTCTGGCAGGGGCAGTAGCCGCCTGCGGCGGGATGGGCACTCTGTCCACCGCCCTGTGCGGCTATAATGAACCCGACTTTTCCCAGCACCCCCGACAGGCCAATCTCCGGGCTTTGGACAAGCAGGTCCGGCGGGCCAAGGAGTTATCCGGCGGGGCAGGGCTTGTGGCGGTAAACGCCATGGTGGCCACCGCGCAATATGCAGACAGCGTCCGCACCGCCCTGCGGGCCGGGGCCGACGCCATCGTCTGCGGGGCAGGTCTGCCCCGTGATCTGCCCGCTCTGGCCGCGGAGGTCCCGGAGAGCGATGCCGCCTTGGCCCCTGTGGTCAGCAGCGGCCGGGCCGCGGGCCTGATCTGCCGCCTGTGGGACCGGCATTACGGATACATCCCTGATTTCATCGTGCTGGAGGGGCCTCTGGCCGGCGGACATCTGGGTTTTTCCGCCCCTGACCTGGCACATCCCCCCGCACTGTCCGCTCTGCTCCACGACGTACTGACGGCCTTGGCCCCTTATCGGCAGAAAGCCGGTCGGGACATCCCCGTATTCGTGGCCGGCGGAGTAAAGGACGGCAAAGAGATGGCCCAATACATGAAAGAGGGTGCCGCCGGGGCACAGTTTGCCACCCGTTTCATCCCCACAGCGGAATGTGACGCCAGCTTGGCCTATAAGCAGCGCCTTCTGGACGCCAAAGAGGAGGACATCGTCCTGGTAAAAAGCCCGGTGGGTATGCCGGGCAGAGCCCTGAACAGTCCGCTGATCCAGCGGGTGCAGGCCGGGACCCAGCCCAAGCCTCAGGGCTGCATCAAATGCCTCGCCGCCTGCGACCCCAAAACCGCACCCTACTGCATCTCGAAAGCACTGATCGCCGCCCGCAACGGCGACTGGGACAACGGCCTGTTTTTCTGCGGCGCCAACGGGGGAACGCTGGTCCGGATGTCCACAGTTCGGGAACAGATGGAGCAAATCATGAAGGAGTGGAACGACGCGCAATGAAGCTTGGATTTTTATATGCGGGGCAGGGCAGCCAGCACCCCGGCATGGGGGCCGACCTGTACGCCGACCCCGTCTTCCGCGCCGCCTTTGACCGGGCGGCAGAGCGGGTGGATTTTGACCTGAAGGAAGTTTGCTTCACCGACCAGCAGGGCGTGCTGAATCAGACCCGGTACACGCAGCCCTGTATGGTGGCCTTTGCCGTCGCCATGACCGCCTTGCTGAAGCACCGGGGCATCGTCCCCTCTGCCGCCGCCGGGCTCTCCCTGGGGGAGTACTCTGCCCTCCATGCCGCCGGGGTTCTGGACGCAGAAACGGTGACGGAGCTGGTGGCCTTCCGGGGCAAAGCAATGGAGCAGGCCGCTGCGGGGAAACCCAGCTCCATGATGGCAGTACTGGGGCTGGACCGCAATCCCCTGCAGGAGGCCTGCAGCGCGGCGTCCGCCCTTGGCTGCGTGGTCATCGCCAACTACAACTGCCCCGGACAGCTGGTGATCGGCGGCGAGCAGGCCGCCGTAGCGCAGGCTGCCGCCCTGGCCAAAGAGGCCGGAGCCCGGCGCTGTATGCCCCTGAAGGTGTCCGGACCCTTCCACACTCCGTTGATGGCCCCCGCCGGGGCCGCTTTGGAGGCGCGCTTCCGCACCGTGACCTTCGCCCAGCCCCAGATCCCCGTCGTATTCAACTGCCTGGGGGATGTAAAACCGGAGGACACTTCCATTCCGGAGCTTCTGGTGCGGCAGGTGCAGAGCAGCGTGTATATGGAGGACTCTATCCGCCGCATGGCGGCCCTGGGGATGGACGCGCTGATCGAGATTGGGCCGGGCCGCGTGCTGTCCGGCTTTGTAAAAAAGACAACCCCCCAGCTGCCTGTCTACGCAGTAGAGACATTGGAGGATGTGGAGCAGCTGACACAGCTGTTAAAGGAGAGTAACCAATGAATCTAAAAGGAAAAACCGCCGTTGTCACCGGCGGCAGCCGGGGACTGGGCCGGGCGATCTGCCTGGAGCTGGCCGCCGGCGGAGCCAACCTTGTATTCTGTTTCGCCGGAAATGAGGCCGCCGCCCAAGAGACGGCCCAGGCCTGCCGCGCTCTGGGGGCAGAGGTGGACTATCTGCGCTGCAATGTGGCGGACAGCACCCAGGTGAAGGAATTGATGGAAACCGCCGTTCAGCGCTTTGGCCGCATCGATATTCTGGTAAACAACGCCGGAATCACCCGGGACGGACTGATGCTCACCATGAAGGAGAGCGACTTTGATCAGGTGGTGGAGACCAATCTGAAGGGCACCTTCCTGTGCATGAAAGCCGTGGCCCGGCAGATGGTAAAGCAGCGCTGTGGCCGGATCATAAATCTGTCCAGCGTGGTGGGGCTGCACGGCAATGCGGGACAGGTAAACTACGCCGCCAGCAAGGCTGGACTCATCGGAATGACCAAATCTCTGGCCAAGGAGTTGGCCAGCCGGGGCGTGACGGTAAACGCCGTGGCTCCCGGCTTCATGGAGACAGACATGACCGCCGCCCTGTCGGAAGCGGCGCGGGCGGCCACCCTGGCCGCCGTGCCCATGGGCCGCATGGGTACGGCAGAGGATGTAGCCCAAGCCGTGGCCTTCCTGGCCAGTGACTGCGCCGGATATATCACCGGTCAGGTCTTGGGCGTAGACGGCGGTATGGGAATGTGAATATAGAAAAAAGGAGGTTCCCCATGGAACAACGCAGAGTTGTCATCACCGGTTTGGGCGCCGTAACGCCCCTGGGTCTGACTGCGGAAGACAGCTGGCAGGCCGTACGGCGGGGCGTGTGCGGCATTGGTCCGATCACCCACTATGACGCCTCCGCCCAGAAGGTGAAGCTGGCCGCCGAGGTGAAGGATTTTGTCCCGGAAAACTACCTGGGCCGTCCGGAGGCCAAGCGCATGGCCCGGTTCACCCAGTTCGCCGTGGTGGCCGCCAAACAGGCCCTGGCCGACGCCGGCTTTTCAGCGGAACAGACCGACCCGGACCGCTGCGGCGTTATTGTCTCCAGCGGCATCGGCGGACAGGCCATCACAGAATCCGAGCACAGCCGGGGCATGGAGCGGGGCTGGGACCGGGTCTCCCCCTTCTATATCCCCACCGCCATCTGCAATATGGCGGCGGGACAGATCGCCATTACCGCCAACTTCCGGGGAATGTGTTCCTGTCCGGTTACGGCCTGCGCCGGAGGCACCAACGCCGTAGGCGATGCCTTCCACTACATCCGGGACGGCTATGCAGAGGCCATGCTCTGCGGCGGGGCCGAGGCCTCCATCACTCCCCTGGCCATAGGCGGCTTCACCTCTATGAAGGCCCTGAGCCAGACAGAGGACCCCAACCGCGCCTCCATCCCCTTCGATCTGGAGCGCAGCGGCTTCGTTATGGGGGAGGGCGCCGGCATTCTCCTGCTGGAAGAGCTGGAGCACGCCCGCAGCCGCCACGCTAAAATCTACGCGGAAATCGTGGGCTATGGGGCCACCTGTGACGCCTATCACATGACCGCTCCCCGCCCCGACGGCAGCGGCGGAGCCAGAGCCATGGCCATCGCATTGGCCGACGGCGGCGTCCGCCCGGAGCAGGTAGGCTATATCAATGCCCACGGCACCTCCACCCATCTGAACGACTCCGGCGAGACCGCCGCGGTCAAAGCCGTATTTGGCCCCCACGCCTATCATCTGGCTATGAGTTCTACCAAATCCATGACCGGCCATATGCTGGGGGCGGCAGGCGCGGTAGAGGCCATTTTCACCGCTCTGAGCCTGCACGACGGCTATATGCCCGCCACTGTCCACTATCAGATCCCTGACCCGGAATGTGATCTGGATGTGGTGCCCAATCAGGGCCGGGACGCGGAGCTCCACTATGCCATGAGCAATTCTCTCGGCTTCGGGGGCCACAACGGCAGCCTGCTGCTGAAAAAATGGGAGGAATAATATGGAACTGAATTCTGATCAGATCGCCCAGATCCTGCCTCACCGCTACCCCTTCGCCCTGGTCGACCGCATCACGGACTATGAACCGGGCCAGTGGGCCCGGGGGATCAAGTGCGTCAGCGTGGGAGAGCCCTACTTTTGCGGCCATTTCCCCCAGAAGCATGTGATGCCCGGCGTTCTCATGCTGGAAGCTCTGGCCCAGGTAGGGGCCATTGCCATTCTGTCTCTGCCGGAGAACAAGGGCAAGCTGGCCCTGTTCGGCGGAGTGAAACACGCCCGGTTCAAGCGGCAGGTCATTCCGGGGGATGTGCTGGAGATGGAGTGCGTGCTGACCCGCCGCCGGGGCCCGGTAGGGATCGGCACCTGTCAGGCCACGGTGAACGGTCAAGTGGCCTGCACCGCAGAGCTGACCTTTGCTGTACAGTGAAAGGCGGTTGCCTTTTCCCCGCAAAATTGATATACTATAAAGGAAATTCTTCGGCGCGGAGGAGGCGGTCGTTACGCTGGATCAGGTGTTTAACGAGGTGTACACAAAATTTAAACTGCATTTTTATCAGGAGATTTTTCTGCGCTTTCAAGACCGGGAAGCCAGTCTGACCACGGTAGAGACCTTCTGTATGGAGAGTATCATGGCCTTGGACAGTCCCACGGTAAACGAGTTTGCCACCTTTATGTGTATCTCGCCTCCCAATGCCGCCTACAAGGTCAACAGCCTGGTGAAGAAGGGCTATGTGAAGAAAATCCAGTCCCCCAGCGACCGCCGGGAGTACCATTTGGAGGTAACGCAGAAGTATATCGACTACTATAACATCTCCGCCTCCTACACCACTTTAGTCATGGAGCGCATCACTAAGCGCTTCCCCCCGGAAGACTGCGCCAAGCTGGAGGAGATGCTCGCCATCGTCAGCCGTGAGCTGATGCCGGAGGTCACTCTGCCGGAAAAACTTGAAACCTAAAAATCCCCCCTCCGGCCGAGGCCGGAGGGGGGATTATTCAGTTCTATTTTATTCGATTCCGGTTAGATCATAACGCTCCAGCCAGTCTGCCGCGGCCTGGCTGACCGTGCGCAAACACTGCGCTCCGAAGGGAGTGTCCAGTCCGGCGCCCTCCAACAGCTGAGTGAAGGTGCGGCTGCCGCCTTGAACGGTGTAAGCCATATAGTGCTTCCATGCGTCGGCGAAGTCCTTCTGGCTCAGGGCCCACACCTGCAAAGCCACCGTCTGGGCCAGACAGTAGTCGATATAGTAGAAGGGGCTGGAATAAATGTGGTGCTGCCGCTGCCACGCCTCTCCCTCGGCATAGAAGGGGATCTCTCCGTCCAGACGCACCCAGGGCATATACATCTGCTGGAGCTTCTTCCAGGTCTCATGCCGCTGGGCAGGGGTCAGGTCGGGATGGGCATACACCTCATGCTGGAAGTGGTCCACCAGTGTTCCATAGGGAATAAAGGTGAGGGCGGCGGCCAGATGGCTATACCGGAACTTCCGCGCATCCCGGCCAAAGAATCCCTCCGCCCAGGGCCAGGCCAAGAACTCCATGGACATGGAGTGTACCTCACAGGCCTCCATGCTGGGCCACAGATACTCCATAGGCACCCGTTTGCGGTTCATCCAGTAAGCGAAGGCATGGCCCGCCTCGTGGGTCACCACCTCCACATCTCCCTGGGTACCGTTGAAGTTGGCGAAGATGAAGGGGGCCTCATAGTCCGCCAATTCAATGCAGTATCCGCCGGACTGCTTTCCTTCGGTGGACAGCACGTCCATCAGCCGGTTATC
>CAJMQD010000032.1 GCA_905215425.1 uncultured bacterium | reverse complement strand
CCCCTGGTGGATGGCAAAGCCGTCGAAGTCGGAGTCCCGGGCGGCATAGGTGATCTCGCTGGTGCGCACCTTTTGGAAGGCCTCGGTCATGGCGGCGGTGTTGACCTCCTCCTCCGCGTCCGGGTCGGCCACCAGCATGGCGGCCACCCCCTGGGGCACCGTCTTGGTGGGCAGGATGACCACCTTCTTGTCCTCGCACAGGGGGACGCACTGCTGGGCGGCCATGATGATGTTCTTGTTGTTGGGCAGGACATAGACGATCTCCGCCGGCGTGGCATCAATGGCCCGCAGAATGTCCTGGGTGGAGGGGTTCATGGTCTGCCCGCCGCCCACGATGGCGTCTACGCCCAGGTCGCGGAACACATCCTCCAGCCCCTTGCCGGCGCACACGGCCACAAAGCCGTACTTCTTCTCCGGCGCGGCCTTCGCGGCCTTGGTGTCATCGGAGACAGGAGAATAGTTCTGGAAGGAGTCCTCCGCCATTTCCAGGTCGTCGGTGCTCTGGGGCTTCTTGCCGGCGGCCATCTCCTCGTACTGGGTGCGCATATTCTCGATCTTGGCCAGCTCCAGCACACCGTACTTCTGGGCCTCGGACAAAGCCGCACCGGGGATATCCGTATGGACGTGGACCTTGAAGGCCTCGTCGTCCTCGCCGATCACCAGACAGTCGCCGATGGAGCTGAGGTAGGCCCGGAAGGCGTCCAGATCGGTATTCTCATTCTTCCGGACGATGAACACCGTATCAAAGGTGAAGGTGATCTCCTCGTCGCCCAGGGTGCTGAATTCCGCCTTGTCAGCGGGGGCGGCAGAGGCATCCTCCTCGGGCATGGGCACGCCCCGCAGCTCGTCCAGCATACCCTGCAAAATCACCAGAAAGCCCTTGCCGCCGGCGTCCACCACGCCGGCCTTCTTCAGCACCGGATTCATGTTGATGGTATCGGCCAGGGCCGCCTGGCCCTCCTGAATGGCCTGCTCCAGCACGGACTCCAGGGCGCTGTCCTCCCGGGCGGCCCCTGCAGCCCGGGCCGCAGACATGCGGGAGACGGTGAGGATGGTGCCCTCGGCGGGCTTCATCACCGCCTTATAGGCGGCGGCCACGCCGAAGTCCAGGGCCAGCGCCAGGTCGCGGCCGTCAATGGTCTGCTTTTCCTTAATGGCCTTGGCCAGGCCCCGGAACAGCAGGGACAGGATCACGCCGGAGTTGCCCCGGGCCCCCCGCAGCAGAGCGGAGGCGCAGGCCGAGGCGGCCGCACCCACCGTGTCGTAGTTTTTCTTCTTCATCTCCTGGGCGGCGGCGGCAATGGTCAGGGACATGTTGGTGCCGGTATCGCCGTCGGGCACAGGGAATACGTTCAGGTCGTTGATACTCTGTTTCTGAGCATTGATTGCGGCAGCAGCATGGATGACCATTTTCTGAAAGGCCGCTGCGTCAACGGTTTTCGTCATAATCAGTTGTTTCCTTTCTGCAAACGGTCTTAAAAGCGCATGGAGTCCACGCAAACATTTACGCTGCGCACCTCTACGCCCGTGGTCTTGCTGACCACATAGCGCACCTCGCCCATAATGGAGCGGCACACCGCCATCAGGTTTACGCCGTTTTCCACGATGATGTGCAGCTCGATCGACACGGTGCCGTCCTCGTTATAATAAACCTTTACGCCTTTTGCCATAGACTCCCGCTTCAGCAGGTGGACCAGGCCGTCGGTCTTCGACCGCACTGCCATGCCTTTCACGCCGTAGCAGTTGGTGGCCGCGCTGCCGGTGATTGCGGTAAATACCTCTCCGCTGATGCGGATCTCTCCCAGGTCGTTTTGGAGCTTCATTATGGTTTCGCCTTCCTTTCGGGATGGGATTCGATTTTATGGTATTGTATATTGTAGTCTATTTCTCCGCAAATTACAAGCATAAATACGCCGCAGGCCTCCTCCCCCTGCACACCCCATCCCGTTCCGACTTATTTTTCCCACTATCTGGAATATAATGGCATCCACAGCGCTGCTCACCCCCTCCCATCCGGCGGAAATTCGGGGTTCCGGCAGCGCCTTACAAAAGAACGGCAGGGAGGACATCTATATGACCGCAAAAGATACCATCCAGACCCGGCTGCGCCGTCTGAACTGGCGCGCAGGGGGGGAGGCCGGGCTCTGTCTGGCCCCATCCGCCCTGCTGCGTGGGGCGGAAGCCCTCAGCCACCTGCTGCTGGCCGCCGTGCTGGCGGGGGCCTCGCTCTGGAACGGACGGGCCCCCTTCGGGGTGGCCCTGGTGGGGGCGGCGGGGCCGGGCCTTATGGGGGGCAGCGCCCTGGTGGGCGCCTGTTTCGGCTATCTGGCCCTGCTGCCCCTAAGCCGCGGACTGCGATACGCCGCGGCGGCCATTCTCACCTTTGCCGCCGCCTTTGCCTTCTGGGACTGGAAGTTCATCCGCCGCCCCTGGGCCATGCCGCTTACCGCAGCCGTGATGAACGGCTGCACCGGCTTTGTCTACTTGTCCCGGGAAGGCTGGCGGCCCGAGGCCGTCGCCCTCTTTGTTACAGAGCTGCTGCTCACCGCCCTGTCCGCCCGCTGCTACGGGGCGGTGCTTCTCCCCCTGCGCAGCGGCCGCCGGGGCGACCCCCAGTCGCTCCTCTACCGGGCCGGGATCAGCTTTCTGCTGTGTACCCTGCTCATGGCCCTGGGGCCTGTCTCCCTCCCAGGCGGACTGTCACTGGGCCGCATTTTAGGGGGGACCGCCGCTTTGACTGCCGCCTGGCTGGGGGGCTGCTCCACCGGAGCCATGACCGGAGTGCTGCTGGGCCTGTCTATGGACCTGTCGGGCAAGGGCATCCCCTTATATGCCACGGTATACGGTCTGTCCGCCCTGGGGGCCGGGCTGCTCCGCGGCCTGCGCCGCCCCTGGGCCGCCCTGACCTGGCTGCTGCTGTCCGTCTCCGCCGCCCTGTGGGGCTCGGCAGCCTACACCCCAGGTGCGCTGATGTACGAGGCCGCAGGCAGCTGCATCCTCTTTCTCCTTCTGCCCAGAGGGCCTCTGCGCCGCCTGGGCACCTGGCTTGCTCCGGTCCAGACCGGAGCGAGCCCCGACCTGCAGGCCCAGCAGCTGGTACGCCGCCGGCTGGAGGGGGCCGCCCTGGCTTTTCGCGGACTGTATCAATCCATCAACTCCGCCATCCGCATCCCGGACAACGACAGCGACCCCGCCCTGATCTTCCGCCGGGCCGCGGCCCGGATCTGCCGGGACTGTCCCCGGCAGGCGGACTGCTGGCAGCAGAATTACGCCTCCACCATGGACGCCATGAACCACGCCCTGCCCGCCGTCCTCGCCCGGGGGCAGAGCGCGGCCGAGGACTTCTCCCCCCATTTTGCCCAGCGCTGCCTCCACTTCTCCGCCTATCTGGGGGCTGTGGACCGGGAGCTGTCCGCCCTGCTGTACCGGCGGCAGTATAACAGCCGCATCCGGGCCAGCCGGACCGCCGTGGCCCGGCAGTACGCCCAGCTGTCCGACCTGCTGGGCAGCGCGGCATTGGATCTGTCCCAGGAGCTGGTCCCCGACCAGCAGGCCCTGCGCCGCCTGCGCCAGCGGCTCCGCAGTCTGGATCTGGCGCCGGAGGCCGCCGTCTTCCGGGACGGCCGGGGGCTGCTGCGCATCCAGCTGTCCGGCCCCGGCTGCCGTTCTCTGGCCGACCCCCGTCAGCTCCGCGCCCTGTCCGTCCTTCTGAACGCCCCGCTGAAGGCGGAGGAGGGGACGGGCGACTCCCTTACCCTGGTGCAGCAGGAGCCCCTGATGGCGGTGGCCGGAGTGGCCGCCCGGAAGAAGGACGGGGAAACGGTGAGCGGCGACATGGGCACCTACTTCAAGGGCCCCGACGGCAGCCTGTACGTCCTTCTGTGCGACGGCATGGGCAGCGGCCCCGCCGCCAACCGTGAGAGCTCCCTGGCGGTGCGCCTGCTGGAGCAGTTTTTAAAAGCCGGCGTGGAGACAGAGCACGCCCTGGTCACCGTCAGCTCCGCCCTGGCCCTGCGGGGGGAGGAGGCCGGCGGCTTCACCACCGTGGACCTGCTGCAGGTGGATCTGTTCACCGGGCGGGGCGCGGTCTACAAGCTGGGCGCCGCCCCCACCTATCTTCGCCGCGGCGATCAGGTCCGCCGCCTGTCCGGGGGCACTCTGCCCGCGGGACTGTCCGGCGAGGGCGCCTGCCGCCCGGATAAGCTCCCCCTCCAGCTTGCTCCCGGCGACTGCGTCCTGATGGTCAGCGACGGCATCACCGGAACCGGGGACGACAGCTGGCTTCAGCAGCGCTTTGCCGCCTTCACCGGGGACAGCCCCAAGGAGCTGGCCCGGGACCTGGTATCCCGCAGCCCCCAGGGCGCCACCGACGACCGCACCGCCCTTATGGTCCGGATCGAGCGGCGGAGCGTATGACCATTCCCTTCTGCACACCGTCCCCGCGCGCTGAACACACGCGCGGGGGCGGATTTTTCTGGACATTTTCCGCCGTCTATGATAAGCTACCCGGGACGAGTTTCCACACCCTCGTCCAAGCCGGTGCACCCCGGACGCGCCGGTTCGTTCGGCTCTGCCCCCCTGCTGTTGGGGCATCCGTTCTCTAAAGAACAAAATGGAGGTAGTTCAATGCACCGTTTATCCACCAAACAGCTCACCTTTACCGCCCTGCTGGCGGCTGTCTACGCCCTGCTTACCGTCACGCTCCCCATCCCCCAGTTCAGCGGGGTTCAGATCCGGTTTGCCGAGGCCCTCACCGTTCTGCCCTTCCTCTTCCCCGCCGCCGCGCCGGGGCTGGTGGTGGGCTGCTTCATCGCCAATCTGTTCTCCCCCTTCCCCCTGGACATGGTGTTCGGCACCTTTGCCACTCTGCTGGCCTGCCTGCTCACCGCCCGGATGCCCAACCGCTGGCTGGCTCCCCTGCCCCCGGTGCTGTGCAATGCCCTGATCGTGGGGTTCGAGATCGCCTGGAGCACGGCGGGCTTCACCCCCGGCTTCTGGCCCGCCTTTGCCCTGAATATGTTCACTGTGGGCCTTGGCGAGCTGTGCGCCTGCTATCTGCTGGGTCTGCCCCTGCTGTCCGCCCTGCTGCGTCTGCCCCAGGTGCGTGCTCTGGTGCCCGCCCAGCGGCTGGAAAAGCTGGCATAACAATCCAATCTCCGCTTTCTGCGGGACCAATTCCTCACTTTACCAGGGGGAGCACCGGCACGGGGGCCGGCGCTCCCCCTGATTTTTTCGGAAAGGGCTTTCCTCCTCCCCCGGGCTTATGCTACAATAGATATACTGAAGATGTACTGAATTTTTCCAAAGGAGAACCATCCCTATGCTCTACACCGCCCTTGTCATTGCGCTGGTCGCTCTGGATCAGCTGGTCAAATATCTGGTCCTCACCCGCATCCCTCTCGGGGGGCATATGGACTTCATCCCCCATGTGTTAGAGCTGACCTATGTGAAAAATACCGGAGCCGCCTTCTCCATCCTGAACCAGCACACCTGGCTGCTGGCCCTGATCTCTCTGATCATGTCGGTTCTGCTGGCCTGGGCGGTGTTCAAGCCCCTGTTCCGCCATCCCCTGGGGCGCGGCTGCCTCACCCTGGTGCTGGCCGGGGCGGTGGGCAACCTGATCGACCGGGCCTTCCGCGGCTTTGTGGTGGATATGTTCAACGTGCTGTTCATGCGCTTTGCCGTGTTCAATGTTGCCGATATCTGCGTCGTTCTGGGCGGGATCGGCCTGGCCCTGTACTATATCCTGCTGGCGGACAAGCTGGAGCCGAAGGAGGCGTCCCATGACAGAGCTCACTCTGACCACTGACCGGGAGGGGGAGCGCCTGGACGCCTTTCTGGCCCGCTCCCTCCCCGATATGACCCGCTCCGCCGCCCAAAAGCTGCTGGAGGACGGAGGGGTGACCCTCTCCGGCCGGCCGGGCAAAAAAAATGACCGCACCGCGCCGGGACAGCCGGTGGCGGTTTCTCTGCCGGACCCTGAACCCCTGGATGTGCAGCCCCAGAACATCCCCCTGGACGTGGTATACGAGGACGAAGACGTGATCGTGGTGAACAAGCCCGTGGGCATGGTGGTCCACCCCGCCCCCGGCCATCCGGACGGCACCCTGGTCAACGCCCTGCTCTACCACTGCGGAGCCAGCCTGTCCGGCATCAACGGCGTTCTGCGTCCGGGCATTGTCCACCGCATCGACCGGGACACCTCCGGCCTGATCATCGCCGCCAAGAACGACAAAGCCCACCTGGCCCTGGCCGCCCAGCTTCAGGACCACACCCTGGCCAGAGTATACGAGGCGGTGGCCGTGGGGAACCTGAAGGAGGACGCGGGCACCGTAAACGCTCCCATCGGGCGGCACCCGATCGACCGGAAAAAAATGACCATCGACCGGCAAAACGGCCGCCCCTCGGTCACGCACTGGTCCGTGCTCAGCCGGTATCCCGGCTATACCCGGATTGAATGCCGTCTGGAGACCGGCCGCACCCACCAGATCCGGGTGCACATGGCGTCCATCGGACACCCCCTGCTGGGGGATGTGGTATACGGCAGCAAAAAGCCCTTCCCCGGTCTGGCCGGGCAGTGCCTCCACGCAAAAAAGCTGCGTTTTCTCCACCCCTCCACCGGAAAGCTGGTGGAGGTGGAGTGTCCCCTGCCCCAGTGGTTTACGGATGTTTTGAAGAAGATCGATCGATAAGCAAAGGCCCCGCCGGAACAACCGGCGGGGCCTTTGTCAAAAATTTCTCATTTCAGGGGTTGCTTTATTCACTTGTCCGTAGTATACTTCTCTCAGTGGATAAGTTATCCACTTCCCGGTGGTCCAACTACCCATTCAAACCACCCATTCAAACTACCTATTCAGAGGAGGAACGATTATGAACCGCATCCAGTTTTATCCCAGCCAGGCGCTGGCTGATATCCTGAACGCCGAAGCGGCCGCCAACGGGGTGAGCGTAAGCAAATTTGTGGTAGATCTCCTGGAAGGCTACTACAATCTGTCCGCGTCCACCCCCTCCGTCACACACCTCACCGCTGTGGTTCTGGGGGAGATTGAGGATTTCCTCAAGGCCCACAAGGGGGCGGGCGTGACCTTCGACCTCAACGACGCCTCGCCCACCTACCGGAACATCCCCA
Organism: uncultured bacterium; assembly: GCA_905215425.1. Classification (GTDB taxonomy): domain Bacteria; phylum Bacillota; class Clostridia; order Oscillospirales; family Oscillospiraceae; genus Lawsonibacter. The sequence continues at coordinate 683 of CAJMQD010000032.1, read as the reverse complement.
TGGCGGCCAATCTGAAGCCCAGCACCGTTCGGGCCAGCATTGGCCGCAGTTTCGCCGGAAAAATCGGCAAGCCGCCCTTTTCCAATGTAAAAAAATATCAGGTCAACGGGGTGCAGCAGCTGTCTGTCAACAACGCTTTGATTTACATCGTCCTCCCGGGCGATGGGGCCGACAGATAACTTCCACCGCCCCTCAAAAAAGGGAAAACCAGGCCCCTGTCCGTTGGACAGGGGCCTGTATGCTTCCTTCAATTTGCTTACAATCTTAGTACGCCAGCTTCTCCTCCAGCCAGTTCTTGAGCTGGTCGATGGGCACGCGTACCTGCTCCATGGTATCCCGGTCGCGGATGGTGACGGCGTTGTCCGCCTCCTCCGTGTCGCTGCCCACGGTCTGGAAGTCCACGGTGATGCAGTAGGGGGTGCCGATCTCGTCCTGACGGCGGTAGCGCTTGCCAATGGAGCCGGCCTCGTCATAGTCCGCCATCCAGTACTTGCTCAGCATGGTCTGGATCTCCCGGGCCTTGTCCCCCAGCTTCTTGGACAGGGGCAGCACGGCGCACTTGAAGGGGGCCAGGGCGGGGTGCAGGTGCAGCACCACGCGCACGTCGTTCTTGGCCTCGTCCACCACTTCCTCGTCGTAGGCCTCGCACAGGAAGGCCAGCGCCACGCGGTCGCAGCCCAGAG
>CAJMQD010000031.1 GCA_905215425.1 uncultured bacterium | reverse complement strand
AAGCGCCCACCTCGATTTTCCCTCCGTCTCCGGCGGTCAGCCGCAGCAGGGCACTGTTGGGGTGGACTTCCCGCAGAACGCAGGTGCCGAAGGTGTACTCCAATCCCCGCTCCGCCGCCAGCGCAAAGCTGTCGGGCACCTGTGGGTCATCGGGGAACAGGCCCAGCAGGCCGGCCACCAGGGCCTGAGGCGTACCGTGGCCCTTCCCCGTGGAGGCAAAGGAGCCGTGGAGCAGGATCTCCGCTTTGGCAGGCTGCTGCCCCAGCAGGGCCCGGGCCAGCTGTCCAATTCGGACCGCCCCCGCCGTGTGGGAGCTGGAGGGGCCCACCATTACAGGGCCGAGGATATCAAACAGATTCATGGGGCTCCTTTCTGTGCGGGCGGATGGGGACATCCGCCCCTACGGGGCATCAAAAACCGTAGGGCCCGGTGCCCCCACCGGGCCGTCTGTGTTCCGGGGCATCCGCGCTGTTCGCAGCGGCTCAGCGCTTGGCGGACACGCTTCGCCTGCTCAGCGCTTATGAAATATCCGCCAGATCCAAATATTTATACCCGCAGTCGGCAATATGGTTCTTTCGCCCCGTCAGGTCGTCCCCCAGCAGCAGGTCGAACATCTGGGCCGTCATGGCAGCATCCTCGGGCATGACCTTAATGAGCCGCCGGGTCTCCGGGGACATGGTGGTCAGGGCCATCATCTCGGGGTCGTTCTCGCCCAGACCTTTGGAGCGCTGCACGTCGAACTTCTTCCCCTCCAGCCCAGCCACGATCTCCGTCTTCTCCTTGTCGGAGTAAGCAAACCAGGTCTTTTCCTTACAGGTGATCTCATACAGGGGGGACTCGGCGATATACACATAGCCCTTCTGGATCAGGGTGGGGGTCAGGCGGTAGAGCATGGTCAGGATCAGAGTACGGATCTGAAACCCGTCCACGTCGGCGTCGGTACAGATGACGATCTTGTTCCAGCGCAGGCTGTCCAGGTCGAAGGAATTCAGATCCTTGATCCCCTTGTGCTGCACCTCTACCCCGCAGCCCAGAACCTTGATCAGATCGGTGATGATCTCCGACTTGAAGATGCGGTTATAGTCCGCCTTCAGGCAGTTCAGAATTTTGCCGCGAACGGGCATAATCCCCTGGAACTCGCCGTCCCGGCTGAGCTTGACGGCGCCCATAGCGGAGTCGCCCTCCACGATATAGAGTTCCCGCTTGGACACATCCTTTGTGCGGCAGTCCACAAACTTCTGCACCCGGTTGGACAGGTCCATGGTCCCGGTGAGCTTCTTCTTGATGTTCAGCCGGGCCCGCTCCGCCGTCTCCCGGCTGCGCTTGTTGATGAGCACCTGTTCCATGATCTTCTGGGCGTCCATGGGGTTCTCGGTGAAATAGACCTCCAGCTGCCCGCGGAGGAACTCCGTCATGGCCTCTTGAATAAAGCGGTTGTTGATGGCCTTTTTGGTCTGGTTTTCATAGCTGGTCTGGGTAGAAAAGCTGTTGGATACCAGAATCAGGCAGTCCTGAATGTCATTAAAGGTGACCTTACTCTCATTTTTGTTGTACTTATTCTGTTTTTTCAGCCAGGCGTCCACCGCCGAGACAAAGGCGGATTTCACCGCCTTCTCCGGGCTGCCCCCGTGCTCCAGCCAGCTGGAGTTGTGGTAATACTCGATGATCTGGGTCTTATTGGAGAAGCAGAAGGCTACCGACAGTTTTACCTTATACTCGGGCTTGTCCTCCCGGTCCCGGCCCCGGCGCTCCGTCTGCCAGAATACGGGCAAGGTCAGCGTCTCCTGGCCCGCCAGCTCGGTCACATAGTCCTGGATCCCGTGCTCATACTGAAAATCCGTCGTTTCAAACTTGCCGCCCCGCTGGTCCCGGAATCGGAACAGCACCCCCGCATTTACCACGGCCTGGCGCTTCATAATGTCTTTAAAATACTCGGCAGGTACGGCGATGTCGGTAAAAACCTCCAAGTCGGGTTTCCAGCGGATGGTGGTGCCCGTCTTCTTTCCACGGTCGGTGGGCTCCACCTTCAATCCGCCTACATTTTCGCCCTTCTCGAAGTGCAGGGAGTACTTTTTCCCGTCCCGCCATACAGTGACGTCCATATACTCGCTGGCGTACTGGGTGGCGCAGGAGCCCAGGCCGTTCAGACCCAGGGAGTACTCGTAGTTGTCCCCGTCTGCGTCGTATTTTCCGCCGGCGTACAGCTCGCAGAACACCAGTTCCCAGTTGTACTTGCCTTCATTCTCGTTCCAGTCCACCGGACATCCCCGGCCCTGGTCCTCCACCTGGAAGGAGCCATCCCCAAACCGAGTGACGGTGATCAGGGAGCCGTGCCCCTCCCGCGCCTCGTCAATGGCGTTGGACAGGATCTCAAAGACCGCATGCTCGCAGCCGTCCAGCCCATCGGAGCCAAAGATCACTCCCGGGCGCTTGCGCACCCGGTCCGCTCCCTTCAGGGAGGAAATCGATTCATTTCCGTAATCTGTTTTCTTCTGTGCCATAAAGATTATCTTCCTTGCTGTATCAGATCGTGCGGGCCATTGGGGAGGTATTCTTCCCTTCGAGCAGTGTCATTAAAACTGTCATTCCGAGGCAGTGACCGATGTCACTGCCGTGGGAATCCGTATCTCCAAGGTTTGAGAAAACGGATTGCCGCGCCAGTTTGCGAACTGGCTCGCAATGACAAGGTTCTTATCTTGATGCCATCGCCTTTTTGACCCGCGTCAAAACATATCATAACAGGATAATGATAGCAGATTTTGGGTGGACAAGTCAAGGGACCGCTGCCGTCGGCCACCCCACAACAGAGTCTTTCCCCGCACAGAAAAATACATCCCCGCCGGTCATGCTCCGGCGGGGATGGGGAAAGAAAATCTGTTATTTGTTCGCAGGGGCCTTTTCGGTTTTGACCTTGGCGGGCTTGGCCTTGCGCCAGTACAGGGTCGTCTTGTTGAACACAGGCTCGCACACGCACAGAAGGGCGGGCAGCACGAAGATACTGACCACAGCGGAGATGACGGCACCGCGAGCCAGCATGACGCAGATGGCTCCGATCAGGTCAATGGAGGTGACGAAGGACACGCCCAGGGTGGCGCAGAACAGCACCAGCGCGCTGGTGATGATGGACGCATCCGAGGAGGTGGCGGCGATCAGGGCGGCCTCGTGGCGGTCCTTGCCAGCCTGAAGCTCCTCTTGGAAGCGGGAGGTCATCAGAATGGCGTAGTCCACCGTGGCGCCCAGCTGGATACAGCTGATGACCGTGGGGGCCACAAAGGGCACCTCAGTACCCGTGAAGTAGGGCACGCCCTGGTTCAGGAAGATGGCCAGTTCAATCGCAGCCACCAGCACCACCGGGATGGAGAGGGACTTGAACACCAGCATCACCAGCACGAAGATGGCGATGATGGAGATGTAGTTGGTCACCTGGAAGTCCACGGCGGTGGTCTCGATCAGGTCGTTGGTCATGGCGGCCTCGCCGGTGATCATGGCGTCGGGATCATAGGCCTTGATGATCTCCGTCATAGCAGCCAACTGATCCGCCGCCTCGTCAGAGGCCGTCTCGCAGCTGGAGTTGACCATCATCATCTGAAGGCCGTCCTGCTTGAGCATATCCTTCACCTCGTCAGGGATGAAGAAGTCAGGGATGCCGGTGCCCAGCAGGGAGTGATAGGACAGGATGCTGGTGATCCCGGGTACATCCTCCAGCCGCTGCTCCATATCGTTCATATCGGTGGAGCTGACGTCGTCCCGCAGCAGAACGAAGTGGGAGGTGGCCATGTCGAACTCGTCCTTCAGCTTGGTGTTGCCCACGATGGAGGGCAGGTCACGGGGAAGGGACTCGTCCAGCTTGTAGTACATGGTGGCGTGGTTCTGGGCGTAATAGGCGGGCAGAGCCACCAGCAGGGCCAGCACTACAAACACAACGCGGTGCTTCAGCACAAACCGGTTCAGGCCGGTGAAGTCAGGCAGGATCGTCTTATGCTGGTGCTTGTCGATCTGCTTGTCGGCCATCAGGATGATGGCGGGCAGCACCAGGATCACTGTGGCCACACCCAGCAGCACGCCCTTTACCATGACCACGCCGATGTCCCGTCCCAGAGTCAGCCGCATGAAGCACAGGGCCAGAAAGCCGGCCACGGTGGTCAGGCTGGAGCCAGACAGAGACCGGAAGGCGGCCAGGATGGCCTGGGCCATGGCGTCGCGGCGGTCGTCGTAGTTGGCCAGCTCCTCCTCATACCGCCGGTACAGGAACACGGAGTAGTCCATGGTCACGCCCAATTGCAGCACGGCGGCAATGGCCTTTGTGATGTAAGAGATCTCCCCCAGGAATATATTCGTGCCGAAGTTATACACCACGGCGATGCCGATGTTGGCAATGAGCACAAGGGGCAGCACAGTGGACTCCATGGTCAGCGCCATGGCCACTATGGCCAGCAGCACAGCCAGCGTCACAAAGATGGGCAGCTCCTTGTCCACCAGATCCCGGGTGTCTTTAATCACCACAGAGAAGCCGGCCAGGAAGCACTTCTCGTTGCACAGGGCGCGCACTTGCTGGATGGCGTCCATGGTCTCCTCCGAGGCGCCGGCCTTCTCATACTGAATGATCATCATGGTGGCGTCACCGGAGAAGAAAATGTCACGGAAGTTTTCCGGAATCATGCTGGTGGGGATCTGAACGCCCACCAGATTGCTCAGCCATACGGCGTTGGACACGCCGGGCACATCCTTGATCTCACGGATCAGCTCGTTGCTGTAGCCCGCAGGCATATCCTCCACGATCAGCATACTTGTAGCCGCCATGTGGAAGGGATCCTCCAGCAGGTTCATACCCTGGGCAGATTCCAGATCCTGGGGCAGGTAGGTCAGAATATCGTAATTCACGCGGGTGGACACATAGCCGATGAGGGAGGGAATCAGCATCAGCACGGCGATCAGCGCCACCAGTTTAGGTTTTCTCGTCAGTCTATGGGCAATCTTTTCCAGCATGACCGATCACCCCTTATGGAAAAGGCCGGTAATTGCGGCCCACAGATCCTTGAACATCTGCGCCACCCGGCCCCAGAAGTTGGTCGGCTGGGCGTGGACGGTCTCCACATCATTGTTTCTGCCCTCGTCGGCCTTGATCTCCTGGGTGCGGATGAGCACCTGCACCGTAGTGGGGGCGGCGTTGCGGCTGTCCGTCAGGGACTCCGCCTCGGCGTTGGCGTCCATGAGCAGCAGGTTGTTCACGTCGCCGGTGTACTCGTCCCAGGTGTCCTCGATGATAGAGCTGATGTTGTTCTTCGCCGCCTTTACATCGTTGGTCTTTTTCATACTGTTGCCCGCAGCCCGCAGAGTGGCGGCCAGACCCTCCAGGGTCTGCTTGGTGCCGTCGTCCAGCTGCTTGCCGGAGGTCTTCATCAGGTCCTCCAGGCTGCCCATAAAGCTGCTGGTATCCTGGACCGTAACGGCGGCAGTCTCGGTCAGCTGCTTTACCGTGGTCAGCGTCTCCTGCAGCTTGGGCTCATAGCCGTCCAGCACCTGATAGAGGGCGTCCACCTGGTCCAGCACAGCAGTCAGCTTCTTGGATACGCTCTTGCCCAGGTCGCCGAAGTCGTCGGCGGTGTCCAGCAGGTCGTCCAGGTCATCCAGATCCTTGCACAGATCGGCCAGCTTGCCCACCACGTCGGCCGTGGGCCCCAGAATGTTGTCCATCTGCTTCTTTGCGGAGCTGATGGTGCCGTTCAGGCTGTCAACCTTCTCGTTCAGGCTGTCTGCCTCCATGATCAGCAGCTTGGTCAGGCCGGGATCGGCTTCGTTCAGCTGCCACAGCTGGTACAGACTGGCAGCGTTCTTCTTGGGATCATCGTAATTTTTCAGCAGCAGCACACCGTACAGGAAGCCCTGGAAATCTACCGTTTTCTCATCACTGCCGCCCGCGGCCTCAAAGGCCTTGCGCATAGAGTCCACCGTAGCCCAGGCAGTCGCAGCCTCTGTGGCCTTGGCCGCAGCCTGCTCCTGCGTCATCTGTCCCGCCGCTACCGCAGGGGCGCACTGCTGGAGCACGGCCGCATAGGCCGCTTCCTTGCTGTTGAAGTTGGGATAAGTACTTGCGTAAAACTCATACAGGCTGTCGGCCGTAGCCTTGGCCTCCGCCGCGTTCTTTCCGCCGGCCAGCAGGGCAGAGAACATAAACTGCTTAAAGTTCAGTTCTTTTCCGTTGTTCCCCGCCGCATAAGCATTGTGCAGATCCTTCGCCTGGGTCAGAGCGGCCTCCAGCTCCTTGCCGCTCTTCCCGCCGAACAGGGGCTCGATGGACTCGATCTTGGTCTTCTTCGCGGCGTTCAGGGCGTTCTCCAGATCCCGCAGGTCGCCCTTCATGCTCACCACCTGGTCGAACAGGTCCTCCATGTCTCCCTGGTGGTCCTGCACGTCGTCAATCAGCTCCTCCAGCTTCTTCAGGTCGCTGCGCAGGGCAGTCACCTCACCGGTCAGGGCGGACAGCACCGTCTTGCTGTCGCTGACGGCGGTGCTGGCGGCGTCGATCTGTCCGGACACGGGCTGCAGAGCGGCGGCGATGGCGTCCAGGTCGCCCCGCACGGCGTCGGCGGCGTCATACACCTTGTCCTTACCGCCGGAGATGGTCCCCCGGGCCTGATTCAGCTTATCCAGACCGTTGGCGGAGGCATACAGGCTCCCGCTCATGTCGTTCAGGCTGTCCAGCAGCACGTCCAGACTGTCGGACAGCTTGTGGTAGTCGTCCTCCAGCTCGTCCTTGCGGTCGCTGAGCTTGGAGATCTCCTCCAGCTGGCTCAGGGTGGCGGGCGCCATCAGGAAGGTCATGCCGCCGAAGGAGAAGTCCTCGGCCCCCACCCGGATGGTGAAATGTCCCTCTTCTCCAGGGAAGGCCAGAAACAGCACCGCCCGCAGGTTGCCCACCAGCTGCACCTGGGCGCCGGGGGCCTCCAGAGACAGGATGTCGTCCTGGTTGAAAATGGCCATGGCCTCCAGGGTGTAGTTGTTCCGGGCATACTCGCTGGCGCTCTCGTTGGGGATGGCGTCCACATTGATCTCCACCACGCCCTTGGCCCCGGCCAGCTCCTCCGCCTTCACGGGCAGCCCGTTCAGGGTGTAGTGGACGGACAGGGTCCAGGGCAGCTGCTCGAAGGGCTTTGCGGTCTTGCCCTCAAAGTAGAAGTGGCCGGGGACCTTGGTGAACTGGAACACCGTCTTGCCGTCCGCCGTGGTGGGGACGGTGCCATCGGTGAGGTTGTTCACCTGGTCGTACTGGCCGTAGTCGGTGATGGTGGTCACGCCGTTGGTGATGTAGCTCTTCACGACGCTGCCGTCGGTCAGGTTGCCGTAGTAGTCGGTCATGGCGTAGTACGCCTCGTCATAAAGCGGGACGACCCCGTCCCCGATGGGCTCTGCCGCCGCACAGGGCAGGATGCAGGCCGCCAGCATCAAAACGCACAGTCCCAGGCTGAGCCCGCGTCGGCCCAGCTTCTTTTTTCTCCACTCGTCGCGTCTCATGGTGATCCGCAGCTCCTTCCATATAAGCGGGCTCTCCGCTGTCCGGCAGCACCGGAGATCACGGGGCCCGTTTCTTACTGATGCTATCTTATTTGTCATCTGTCAAAATTTCCACAGGCAAAAAAAGTGTGCCGCACATTTTTTGTGCGGCACACTTGAACTGTTCGATTTTTAGACATTTCGTCCGATTTGTCTGTCAGGCTTCCGCTTTCTGGCAGGATTCCTCGCAGCTGCGTTCCAGCGACATACGCAGATTTCCGGTGATCAGCCGGCCAATATTGTCCAAAATACTCTCTACGTCAGCCTTCATCCCCTCCAGCATCCAGCGGGTCACCAGTCCCACCAAGGCGGAGGTATAGAACAGGGCCAGGGAGTTGATATCCTCTTCCTTCACCGGCATCCCCTCGGCCTCCCGGCGGACAAAGTTCACCATCTCCAGATGGGCCACATCGTACAGATACTCCTCCAACAGGTCCCGGTGGTTGGAGTGGAACAGGTGGTATACCGCCCGGCGGTTTTCCCGCACAAACTCCAGCGCCTCCAGACAGA